>CAZDLS010000102.1:0-5874 GCA_964506425.1 uncultured Planctomycetia bacterium
GCAAGAAGGTGCGGTATCTGGTGACGACCAACGGCCTGCTCCTCGACGGGAAGAAGGTGGCGTGGTTCAAAACGCGCGGCGTGCGCATCCTACTGAGCCTGGATGGAGGAGAGAGGACGCAGACGGTCAACAGACCCGTCCTCGGAAAGGGAAAAAACTATCTGCCGCGCCTTGTGAAGGCACTGAAAGTCCTGCAAAAGAAAAAGGCCGACTACTTCGTCAACATGGTCGTTATGCCCCGAGGTGTGTCTTTGCTCAAGGAGAACATCCGACAGCTGGCCGAGTGGGGCGTCCGGGACATCCAGGTGGCCTATGCGATCGGGAAAGCGTATCCACGCGAGAACATCCTTGCTTATATCGGCTGCCTGATCGACGTTTTGAAGAGACAGGAGATCAATCTGCTCAACCTCTATACTGCCAGCGAGCCCGTCCTTGCGTCGTCGCAGCTTACCGTTAGCAGCACGGAGGCCATCTACACGGGCTGTTCTCTGGTCATCGAGAAGGCCTTGCCTGGATTCAACCGTCTCTTCTTCAGCGGGCGGCTCCGGGAGGTCCCGTCTATCGACATGCTGGAAAAAAGCCCCGAAGGACAATGCAAGAAGATCCTGGCGCGCCGGCAGCTATTTTCCCGGGCATTGGCCAGCAACCTGACCCTCGGTCTGGCCCTAAAGACGTTCTTCACATATGTCGGGTCTTTCCAGCGCATCCACGCCATGAAAGATATCTCTTTGCCCCTGCGCGGTCCCAATTATCTTTTTAGGGACAAGCTGCTTGTTATGCTGACCCACCGGTGCCAGCTGGCCTGCCGGTATTGTTTTATGGACCGCAAGCAGCCCGACATGACTCTCGATACCCTGAAGAAGGCGATCGATTTTCTCCTGACCTCTCCGGCCCCCGTGGTCGAGCTCCAGTTTTTCGGAGGCGAACCCCTCCTGCGGTTTGATCTTATCCGCGCGGGGATCCGTTATGCCGAGAAAAAAAGCCGCGAGACCGGCAGGAAGGTGCGGTATCTGGTGACGACCAACGGCCTGCTCCTCGACAAGAAGAAGATCGAGGAACTCTCCCGGCACGGCACTTCCTACATCCTGAGTATCGACGGTGACACAGAGACGCAGCAACGCAACAGGCCGACGCTGCGCGGCGGGGCCGCGTATCCGTGGAAACGGCTCGATGCCTCTATCGATCTGCTCCGCAGGAGCGGCTCGGATTATTTCATCAACATGGTCGTCAATCCAGGGAATATCTCCCGTATCGACGCCGATGTCGGCTACTTCAGGAAAAAGGGTGTCCGGCAGATCAGGTTCTCCTATCAGTTGGGGGTCTTCTGGCCCATCGACGCCATCGTCCGCTATCACCTTTTTCTTGCGGATCTGCTGTTGGTGCGGTCTGGCGTCGGCATGGAGGTCCTCAACTTTGAAGCCGGTGATGAACCCTACTTGGCCTCTCCGGCCGTGACAGTGGACCATGACGGTATCTTATATAATTCCTGCACGGTAACCTTTGAGCAGGAATTCCCGGAGCTCAAAGAGGTCAATAGGATCGGACCTCTTAGGAAAATACGGCGGTGGGAGCACGTCTCCCGGTCCCGGGAAGACATCTTGCAGGGCATCGTCGGGCTTTACGAACAGGACCCGCGCAAGAGGGGTATCTTTTTGAACAACTTAGCGATGGGGGAGACGGATGCTGCCTTTTTCTCTTTCATAAGGGGCGCGACGGCGCCGCTCGAAGGCACGCGGCCGCGGCCCCCGCGGCGTGCGCCGAAGGAGGAGACGAGCCCAAGACGATGGGGCCCCGGCCTTTAGCCCGGGAGGGGGACTCTATTAAAAGAGATCCTGACTTACGCCGTCGAGGCGACGTAAGCCATCGGCTGATTTAGGACCTAAGCCACTGACTGGGGTCGGTGGGGAGAAACGCGAGAGAAGGGGGATTTTATAGTGGCAAATATTTCCATCCTATTATATACTAATAGGTAAGAAGAGATTTTCAAAAAGCGGGGCCAAAATCTAAGGAGGAGATATGGGACGGTTTTTTTTGAACTCAGACCGCGGGGTCGGGTTTCTTGAAGTGTTGTCTCTGTTTTTGCTGCTGGCCTTCGGCGCTTTCGTCTTTTACGGGTATTGTCAGGAAGAACGCATCACGCTGACCACGTATTATCCCGCGCCATTCGGCATCTACCGCGATCTGAACGTGACGCGCACCCTGAACATAACGTCGGCGAGCTCGGCTGCTCCCACTAACGGGATTTATTTCCAGCGGCCGGCCGGCGGGGCCTTTATACGCGGATATGCCACCGTATTGCGGTTAGATGTCTTTCCGAGCGGCACTAATAGCGTCTTTATCGGAGCATACAACAACAGCGGCATGCAGATCTATGATAGCGGCGATGTACGTGTTACCGCCAGAATGAGTGTCGCCGGCAACTTTTCCTCGGGCGGAGAGCTTCTTTCTTACTCGTCGGGTTTCGGGCATGGCTGTCTCGTTCTGTCCTACGGCTCGAACTCGGGCGTCACCTCTTGTCCGTCCGGCTTCACGCTGAATATTGGCCTATCGGGCGCCGCCTTGATCACCGGCGGGGTCTTTTATTGCTGCAAGTAAAGAAGGAAGAAACCGTTTTGCGTGCGCGGAAGCTTTGAACAGACAACGCGCGGCATCGCCGACCTTCTCGCCCTGGTGGCGGGTCTCTCCCGCAACACCGTCATCACCGCCTGCACGTATCGTCAGCTTTCGAAGAACACGCCGAGGAAAAGAGGTAGACTCGAGAGAGCGGCGGCAGGGGGAGTGTTATGTCCAGGAAGCTCAAGGTCGTCAAGCCCGGCGCGGTCCGGGACAACCCTTTCGTCGCGATCGGCGGGGGGATGTTGATCGCCGCCGGGTCGCTGCGTCGTTACAACATGATGACGGCCAGCTGGGGCGCCTGGGGCGTCCTGTGGCACCGCCCCGTCTGTTTCTGTTTCATCCGGCCCCACCGCTACACGTTTACCTTCATGGAGGAGGCGGACCACTTCAGCCTTTCTTTTTTTGACAAGCGGTATAAGAAGGTCCTTGACTTCTGCGGCAGCCGTTCCGGCCGGGACGTCGATAAGATGAAGAAGGCGGGCCTGACGCCCGTCTCAGGGCGTAAGGGTGTCGTGTACTTCAGCGAGGCGCGGCTCGTCATCGTGGCCCGCAAGATCTACCACCAGGACATCGACCCCGAGAGCTTCCTCGACCTTCGTATCGAGGACAATTATCCTAAAAAAGACTACCACCGGATGTACGTCGGGGAGGTCGTCCGATGCCTGACACGGTGATCCGCCGGATGGGACGCCGGCTCTGTTGCCTTTTTCTCGTCGCGGCCCTGGCGGGAGCCGCAGCGGCGTCGGCCCAGGAGCAAGACAGGACGGTGCGGCTCAAAGACGGCACGGTCCTGCGCGGCACCCTCCTGCCGAGCGCCGAGGGCGTCTTCCGCGTCAAGACGCGCACGCTGGGCGAGGTCCGCATCGACCCTTCACAGATCCTGACCATCGAGGGGCCGGTCGTCACACTCGACGCTGCGGACCAGGCCCAACGGATGGAGAGGTTGAAGAGCACGATGCTCAACAGCCCGGAGGTGATGGCATCGGTCCAAAAGCTGGCGCAGGACGAGGAGATCGCCGCCCTCATGCAGGACGAAGAGCTGCAGGCCGCCATCATGTCCCTCGACTTCGATTACCTGCGCCGGGACGAGAGGTTCCAGGCCTTCATCGCGCACCCCGGCGTCCAGGAGGTCGTCCAGAAGGTCAAAGATAAAGGAGCCGACGATGAGTGACAAGATCAAGGTCAACTTCGGTAACGAGATCGTCGAGGCGAGCCCCGTCGCGGTCAACCAGTCCAACGAGTACTTCAACCAGTACTTTCTCGACGACGGCACGGTCCTGCGCATGAAACTCGTGGCGACCCGTGTCCTGCGCCTCGAGGACCGCTACGACAATGACGGCGCCCCCGTTTACTTCGTCCAGTCGACGAACGTCCTGAGCGTGGACGCCCCGGGCCACCTGAAGCGCCCCCCGCGCTAAAGAAAGCGTTTTCTCAAGGACCCCGGCTCGCCTCTTGCCGACGCCGGATTATCGGGTAAACTCTGATGTGAAAGGAGCGAGTGCGAGAGAGTCGCACCCAAAACACTTCGGGGCTGGCGTCCGCGCCAGCCCCTTTTTTTGGATACACCTTCCCGAACAGCTTGGAAACAGTTTTCAAGTCGTTCGGGAAAGTGTATAATGGGGCCCTACAGGGAGGGTCTATGGAAGGCGAGCAGGCGCAGGTCTCTTATGAGGAGTTCCGCAAGATAGTCCTCAAGATAGCGACGGTCAAAGAGGTCAACGCGCACCCGAACGCGGACAGGTTGTGGGTGTTGACTCTCGACACGGGTCAGGCGACGCGTACGATCGTGGCCGGCATCAAGGCCTTTTATGCGCCCGAGCAGCTGGTGGGCCGGCAGGTCGTGCTGGTGGAGAACCTGGCGCCGGCCGAGATCCGCGGGGTGACGAGTCACGGGATGCTCCTGGCCGCCAGCGATGAGGCCGGGATCGCGATCGTGGCACCCGACCGGCACGTGCAGGAAGGCAGCGGCGTGAAGTGAAGATCGTGACCGAATCGCTCGAGTACGCGACGCAGGGGTTCTGCGACATCATCGACATCACCGATGATGTGGGCCGGGTGGTGCGCACCGCCAAGCTCAAGGAGGGAAGCGCCCTCATCTTTGTCCTCGGTTCGACCGCGGCCTTGACGACGCTCGAGTATGAGCCGGCCCTCCTGGATGACGTCAAGAAGTTCTTCGAGAAGATCCTGCCCCAGCGCGTCCCCTACGCGCACGACGCGACGTGGGGGGATGCCAACGGGTTTTCGCACCTGCGGGCGATGCTGGTCAAGCCGTCGCTGACAGTGCCCTTCCTGGAGGGGGCCTTGACCCTCGGACGCTGGCAGCAGATCGTCTTGATCGATTTTGACAACAACCGGCGCCAGCGCCGGGTGGTGGTCCAGCTGCAAGGGGGCGGGTAGTGGAGCTCAAGCGTTTTGTGCCCAGTGACGTGTGCCTGGTCTGCAGCGGCTGTTGCCGTTTCCACGAGGCCTCGAGCGTGTGGGGCCCCTTCTTCCTCTTCGAAGAGATCCAACGCCTGACCGAGGCCGATCTCGTGCCCAGCTGCCTCTTCGCGCATGCGGATTATGCGGCCGGCCGCGGGGCATGGATCCAATTGGTCGAAGACAGTGGAGAGTTCCTGTGCCCCTGCCTCGACGCGGACCGCCACGCGTGCCGCATCTATCCGCACCGGCCCTTTGATTGCCGCCTGTATCCGTTTATCCTGGTCCGCCAGGCCGCCGGGATCCTGCTCGCTGTCGATGAAAAGTGTCCCTACGTCCAGAAGCAGGGGGCGTCGGCGGCCTTCGGCGAGCACGTCGCGTATCTGACACGACTCTTCTCGGGTCCGCAAGGCACGGCGTTTCTGCGCACGCACCCTGATATCGTCCAGGATTATCCGTCTGATTACCGTGTCCTCCACGTTCTGCCGCCGGCGTGAGCCGGCCGCACGGTTGCGCCGTCTGACGCCGGGCGATGCCCCCTTGCTCAGAAGGTATCTGCACCGGGAACCGCACGTCCTCTCCGGTTTTTCGCTCCTCAATCTTTTTTTGTGGCGGCCCTTCTTTGATCTGCGCGCAGGAATGATACGCGCAGCCCTGTGCCTCTTTTATGACAGCCGTGAGGTTCCCAGGGGGGGTCGCCAGATCCCCGGAGGGGACCGCAAGGTCGTCAGGGGAGACCGCAAGGCCGGCGGGATAAACCCCGCCGGGAGCGGGACGGGCCCCGCCGGAGGCGGGACAAGTCGCTTCATGCCGGTCCCGCCGCTGGGCCGTTTCGACGCC
>CAZDLS010000103.1:0-5353 GCA_964506425.1 uncultured Planctomycetia bacterium
ATGTGCCGCATCCACCGCAAGGAGGACCCGCTGGTGGTCTGGGGGGACGGTTCGGCGGTCCGCGATTTCGCCTTCAGCCGGGATGTGGCCGAGGGCGTGCTCCTGGCGCTCTATTACGGGACCGGAGCGGGTTTTGTGAACCTCGGCAGCGGCCGGGAGACGAGCGTGCGGGAGCTCGTGGAGGCGCTGCGGTCGTTCCTCGATTTTCGCTATGAGTTTGACGCGACCAAGCCGTCGGGGTATCCTAAGCGGGTGATGGACATCGCCGAGGCGCGCCGGCGCATCCACTACGACCCGTCTACGCCCTTCGCCGAGGGCCTGAAGCAGACGTGGGAGTGGTTCATCCGCAACACCGACGAATACAGGAAGAAGAAGAACTACTTCCGGCCGGAGTCCCGATGACATCGTTGAACGCGCTCTGTGATAACGTCTCTTTTCGCAAGACGGACCTTTTTCGCGCGTTCGCGGCCTCGCCGCTCGGTTTCGTCGATATCGGCGCCGCGGGGGAGGTGTCGCCGGCGGTGATGCCGGCGGCGGGCCTGGTCCATTGTACCTGTTTTGAGCCGGGCCGGGACGCGTATCGGGAGCTGCGCCGGGATCATGCCCGCCGCCCTCCTTTCTCGAGGTTGTCCATCGTCCGGGCGGCGGTCGGCAGCGGGAAACTCGGCAGGACGCTGCGGGTCACCCGAAGCGCCGTCAATTCGTCCCTGCTGCGGCCCTGCGCGGAACTGACCGCGCGGTACGGCAAGGCCGGATTTCGCGTGAGGAAACAAACGCCGGTGACCGTCCGGTCCCTGGACGAGGTCGTCTTTTCGGGCGCCGCCGCCGGCGAGCGGCGCGCGGAGTTCATCAAGCTGGACTGCCAGGGCGCCGAGCTCGACGTCCTTTCCAGCGGCCCCCGGACGCTGCGGGAACAGTGCGTGGCGTTGATCTGCGAGGTCGAATTTTTTCCGATGTATCACAAGCAGGGTCTCTTCGCGGAGGTGGACCGGTTCCTGCGCGGCCGCGGATTCTGCCTGTATGGGCTTTATCCGAACTTCATATCGGCGCAGAAGGTGGACAGGAGGAAGGGCGATTCAGAAGAGCGCCTGCAGTGGGCCGACGCGGTCTACTTCAAAGACCCGCTCTCTCCCGGAAACAGAGGCAGGCGGTTCTCCCGCAGGGACAGGCAGGTCCTTTTGCTGGCGGCCCTGTTGACCGGCTTTTATGATTTTGCCCTGGAGTTGTCGCCGCGGTGCGCGGCCGCCGAGAGCGAACGGCGGCGTCTCGAACGGCTGATCTCCTGGGCGGCCCTGGAGAAGAAGAGGGCCCTGGAGTCGGATGCGGCGGCCCTGGTCCGGGCGTGGCGGCGGCGTCCGGGGAAGCGGTACCTGTTGGCCAGGAAGTTCGTCGACGCGCACCGGTCCAACGGCAGCATCGATTTCATCAAGATCTGAAGACGGCGTTCTTGCCCAACGCCAAGGAGGCGGCGATCGTGATCAAGGTTTCCAAGACAGAGCTGGAGGGTGTCCTGTTGATCGAGCCGGACGTTTTCAGGGATCGGCGCGGCTATTATGTGGAGACGTACAACGCGGCCCTGTACGCGGCGCACGGCATCCGCACCGTCTTCGTGCAGGACGACGTCTCCGTCTCCACGAAAAACGTCCTGCGGGGCATCCACGGGGACTTTGAGACATGGAAGCTGATCTCCTGCCTGGAGGGGGAGTTCTTCTTCGTGGTCGTGAACTGCGTTCCCGGCTCCGCCGCCTTCGGCCGGTGGCAGTCGTTCGTCCTGAGCGCCGCCAACCGCCTCCAGGTCCTGGTGCCGCCGGGATACGGCAACGGCCATCTGGTGCTCAGCGACACGGCCTTCTTCCATTACAAGCAGTCGACCTATTACGACCCCGGAAAACAGTTCACCTATAAGTGGCATGACGCGCGGTTCGCGATCCCGTGGCCGGTCAAGGACCCGATCGTGTCGTCAAGGGATGCGTAAGGAGAGGACAATGACGTCGAACGCCGAACGGGACCAGGTCACTATTATCCTGCCGACCCTGAACGAGATCGAGGGCATGAAGTGGTTCATGCCGCGGCTCAAAAAAGAGTGGGTCGATGAGGTCATCGTGGCTGACGGCGGCTCCACGGACGGGACGCTGGAATATTGCCGGCAGAACGGCTATACCGTCTTCGTCCAGTCGGGCAAGGGGCTGCCGAACGCCCAGGAGGAGGCCTTGGCGCGCTCCACGAAGGGCATCATCGTGATGAGCACGCCGGACGGCAACAGCCTGCCGGAGCTGATCCCGTCGATGGTCGCCAAGATCCGGCAGGGTTACGACATGGTCATCGCCTCTCGTTATCTGGGGGAGGCCAAGAGCGAGGACGATGACATGGTGACGGCCTTCGGGAACTGGATGTTCACGCGCCTGATGAACCTCTTTTTCGGCGGCCGGTACACCGATTCCCTCGTCGGTCACCGGGCCTATCGTCGCGAGGCGGTGGTCCGGATGGGGTTGCCGGAGCTTACCCGCGGCGGATGGATCAACCGCAAGTTCCCGCGCATGAACAGCTGGGAGTCGGGGGCCAGCATCCGCGCCGCGAAACTCCGGCTCAAGGTCGGCGAGATACCGGGAGACGAACCCAAGCGCATCGGCGGGGCGCGTAAGATGTCCGTCATCAAGAACGGTCTCGGCGCGCTGACGCAGATCATCCAAGAGGTGTGGATCGGCAAGCGATTCTTGAGATAGGAGCCCAATCATGGTCATCAGCAGGACACCGTTCCGCATTTCGTTTTTCGGCGGTGGCACGGACTATCCGGCGTGGTACGAGCGCCATCCGGGCGCGACGCTCGGCGTCACGATCGACAAGTACTGCTATCTGACGTGCGGGTATCTGCCGCCTTTTTTTGACTGCAAGTACCGCATCGTGTATTCCAAGCGCGAGATGGCCAAGAAGGTGGGCGCCATCCAGCACCCGGCGGTGCGCGGCACGCTGCGCTTCCTCAAGATCAAGAAGGGGGTCAGCGTCCAGCACGTGGGTGACCTGCCGGCGCGCTCGGGGATAGGCTCGAGCTCCGCCTTCACCGTGGGGTTGCTCAACGCGATGTACGCGGTCCTCGGCCGGATAGTCTCCAAGAAACAGTTGGCAATGGAGGCGATCGAGGTCGAGCAGGAGTGGATGAAGGAGAACGTCGGCTCGCAGGACCAGGTGATCACCGCCTTCGGCGGCCTCAACCACATAACGTTCAGAGGCGGGCGCAACATCGAGGTGACGCCGGTGACATTGGACCCGAGGAAGATGAAGCTTTTTCACGACCACCTCCTATTGTACTTTACCGGTTTCTCGCGCCTGGCGACCGAGATCGCGGGCGAGCAGATCAAGAACATCCCGCGCAAGACGGCGGAGCTCAAGGCGATGTATCAGATGGTGGGCGAGGCGCTGGCTGTCCTGAGCGCGCCGCGCCTGCACCTGGAGGCCTTCGGCCGGCTGCTGCACGAGACCTGGAAGATCAAGCGCACGCTCAGCAGCAAGATCACCACGCCCTTCATCGACGAGGCGTACCGCCGGGCCCGGCAGGCCGGGGCCTTAGGGGGTAAGATCCTGGGGGCCGGCGGCGGCGGGTTCATGCTTCTTTTTGTGCGGCCCGATGACCAGCCGCGGGTGCGCCGGGCCATGCGGTCGTTCCTGCGCGTGCCCTTTAAGTTCGATGACCTGGGCAGCCAGATCATCTATTATCGTCCGGACACGAATTTTTGACCCATGGCCGTTGACCTTTCTCATACCGATACGGTGATCCTCTGCGGCGGCAGGGGGACACGCCTGCGGCGGTTCCTCGCCGACCGGCCCAAGCCGCTGGCGGACTTCGGCGGCGTGCCCTTTTTGGGGATGCTGATGGAGTACGGCGCCTCGTTCGGCGCGCGGCGTTTTATCCTGTGCGCCGGATACAAGGGAGAGATGGTCCGGCGCGCCGTCAGGCGCCTCGGGGGGCCCTGGGACGTGCGGTGTGTCGTGGAGAAGAAGGCCCGCGGCACGGGCGGAGCTGTCGCCGGCGCGCGGCGCTGGATCAGGAGCGATCCTTTTCTGGTCTTGAACGGAGACTCTTTTTGCGGGGCGGACCTGGGGCGCCTCTTGGCCTTTCACCGCGCGAAGCGGGGCCTCGTCTCGCTCGTCGTGGTGCCGGCCGGCAAGCGCGGCGATGCGCGCGCCGCGTGCCGGCGCCCGGACCGCGGGCACGTGGCGCTGGACGCGCAAGGCCGCGTCGTCTCTTTTGAGGAGAAGAAGGGGGCGGGCAGGGCCTTTGATAACGCGGGCATCTACGCCATGAGCCGCAGGGTCTTAGGGCTCATGCCGCGGCCGCCCTTTTCGCTCGAGTACGATCTCTTCCCGCGGTTCGTGCGCGCGGGGCGGCCTTGCTGGGGCCGCGTCGAGGCAAAGTCCCTGCTTGATTTCGGCACGCCCGACGGATACCGGGCGGCCCGGCGCCTCTGGTCCGGGGGACGTCTGTATCCCGGCCGGTCCAAGGGGTCCCCATGAAAATCTTGAGGGATTGGTTGCGGCGCCGGGGAGCGCATCCGTCAAGCCGGGGGCTTGAGCTCGACGGTCCCCAGGCGCTCGGGGTGCACCGGCAGATCATCCGGGGCAATCCGCTGCTGCAGGCGCGTTATGTCTTTGTCTATGAGTTCTTCCGCTCCCTGGACAGGGGGCTTGCGGCGCTGGAGCGTCCGGCGCTTGAGATCGGCAGCGGGGCGGGATTTTTGAAGACCTATATCCCCGATATCATCACGAGCGACGTCGTGGCCGGGGAGGGCATAGACCGGGTCGAGGACGCGTGCGCGCTCTCGTTCGCGGACGCATCGTTGCGGGCGGTCTACGCCCTGGGTGTCCTGCACCACATCCCGGAGCCCGAGAGGTTCCTGCATGAGGTCGACCGCGTGCTCGTCCCCGGAGGCCGCTGCGTTCTGGACGAACCCTCGTCCACGGCGTTCGGATACTTCATGAACCGGCACTTCCATCACGAATACACGGATAGACATGCCGGGGAGTGGGGGATCGTCGGCGACGGCCGGCTCACGGGCGCGAATATGGCTTTACCTTATATTATATTTCTGCGCGACCGGAGGCGTTTTGAGGAGCTCTTCCCGCGTCTCAAGATACGCCGGGTCCTCTACCACGATTTTTTGCGATACACCCTTTCGGGCGGTTTGACCTTCCGTCCTTTTGTTCCGCATTGGCTCTTTGGCGCGGTTAACGGCCTGGAGCGGTTGGCCGCGCCGCTGATGCGCTGGCTCGGCCATGAGATGATAGTGGTCCTGGAAAAGACATGAAGGCGAGGAGAAGACGATGAAGAAAATACTGATCACGGGCATCACCGGTTTCG
>CAZDLS010000103.1:5363-5815 GCA_964506425.1 uncultured Planctomycetia bacterium
AGCCACCTGGCCGACACGATCCTTCAGATGGGGGGCACGAAACCGGAGGTGCACGGCACGCGGCGGTGGCGCAGCCCGATGGAGAACATCGAGGGCATCGCCGACAAGCTCACCCTGCATTATTGCGAGCTTTTGGATTCCAAGTCCGTCTATGACACGGTCGCCGCCATCGGGCCCGATATCATCTTTCATCTGGCGGCGCAGTCCTTCGTGCCGACGAGCTTTGACATGCCGGTGAACACGCTGGAGACGAACATCTGCGGCACGGTCAACCTCTTGGAGGCGGTCCGGCACGCCAAGATCGATCCGGTCATCCATATCTGCAGCTCCTCGGAGGTCTACGGCCAGGTCAAGGAGGATGAGGTCCCCATCAAGGAGTCGCAGCCCTTTCGGCCGGCCAGCCCCTACGCGGTGAGCAAGGTCGGGGAGGACATGATCGCCTATCAGTATTT
>CAZDLS010000104.1:0-5709 GCA_964506425.1 uncultured Planctomycetia bacterium
CCAGTATCAGGTTGGCGAAGATGGGCCCTTTCTTCGTCGTGAAGGTGCCTTCCTTGGGATTGAAGATGAGCGTCCCGATGAGGTCGGCGGGCAAAAGGTCCGGGGTGAACTGCAGGCGTTGGAACTTCGCGTTGATGGCCTGGGAGAGCGTCTTGATGGAGAGCGTCTTGGCCAGCCCCGGGACGCCTTCCACGAGTATATGGCCGTTGGCGAAGAGGCCGATCAGGAGCCGGTCGATCAGATAGCGCTGGCCGACGATGACCCTCTCGATCTCCCGGATAAGGCCCTCTATGAAGGCACTTTCTTTTCTTACCTTATCGTTGATGATATCGATACCGTCAGACATGGTGCACCCTCCCTGACGGGGCGCGGGTTACAGCCCCTTTTTGATGATGTATTCGACCAGGTCCATGACGCGGCACGAGTACCCCCACTCGTTGTCGTACCAGGAGAGGACTTTGACGAAGTCATCGCCGATCGCTTTCGTGCTCGCCGCGTCCACGATGGAGCTCAGTGCGCAGTGGTTGAAGTCCGAGGAGACAAGGGGTTCCTCGCAGAAACCCAGGATACCCTTCAGCTTCCCTTGTGCCGCTTCCTTGAGCGCGGCGTTGACCTCTTCGGCCGCCGCCTTCTTGCCCAGCGCCACGGTCAGGTCCACGACCGAGACATTGGCGACGGGCACGCGGATGGCAAAGCCGTCGAGCTTGCCCTTGAGCTCCGGGATGACGAGGGAGATGGCTTTGGCAGCGCCCGTGGAGGTGGGGATCATGGAGAGCGCCGCGGCGCGGGCCCGGCGCAGGTCGGAGTGGGCCATGTCCTGGATCCGCTGGTCATTGGTGTAGGCGTGGATCGTCGTCATCAGGCCGCGCACGATGCCGAAGTTCTTCTGGAGGACGCTCGTGACGGGCGCGAGGCAGTTCGTCGTGCAGGAGGCGTTCGAGATGACGTGGTGGTCCTTCGCGCTGTACTTCTCTTCGTTGACGCCGAGGACGATGGTGATGTCCTCGCCCTGGGCGGGCGCTGAGATGACGACCTTTTTGGCGCCGCCCTTGGTGATGTGGTTCTCGGCGCCCTGGACCTGCTTGCCCTTTTTGTTGAGGCCGTCTTTCTTGATGGTGAAGAGCCCCGTGGCCTCCACGACGATCTCCACACCCAGGTCCTTCCAGGGCAGGGCCGCCGGGTCCTTCTCCTTGAGGACCTTGATCTCTTTTCCGTCGACCAGGATGCTGTCCGGTCCGGCCTTGACCTCGCCGGGAAAGGGGCCGTGCACCGAGTCATACTTGAAGAGGTGCGCATTGGTCCTGGCGTCCGTCAGGTCGTTGACGGCGGCGAGCACGCACGAGGTGCCCTTGTGTTCCATGATCGCCCGGGCGACCAGGCGGCCGATCCTTCCAAATCCGTTGATCCCGACTTTCACTGCCATGGTGACTCCTCCTTTTTTTAGGTGAGACTTTCAGCCAGGCTCTTTGTCTCAAATTCGCGGTTCAATTTTGAGACAAAGAGCCTGGCTGTTTGTCTCAATTAGGGGGTACCTTTGAGATAGTGTGCCGCGACCTCAGGGGGCGTGGGCACGACGTAAAGCCCCGTCCCCCACTCCAGACCCGCGATCCGGCTGATGCGCGGCATGATCTCGATGTGCCAATGGTACCCCGGATACTCCTGGCCGTCGTTGGGCGACGTATGGATGATGAAATTGTAAGCGGGGTCGTTGAGCGTGCGACGCATCCGCGTCAAGGTGTCCTTCAGGATGCGGGCGAGCGCCTCCAGTTCTTGCGGCGTGGACCGGCAGAAGAAGTCCTTGTGTTCCTTGGGCAGGATCCATATCTCGAAAGGGAAGCGCGAGACATAGGGACAGAAGGCGACAAAGGCGTCGTTCTCCTCGAGAATGCGCTCCTCATCCTCTTTTTCTTGATGCAGGATGTCGCAGAAGATGCACCGCTCCCGGTATTCAAAATAGGCCGCGGAGCCGTCGAGCTCCTCTAAGACGTTCTTCGGGATCATCGGCAGGGCGATGAGCTGGGCGTGGTTGTGGTCGAGGGTCGCGCCGGCCGCGATGCCGTAGTTCCTGAAGAGCATCATGTACTTGAACCGCGCGTCCTTTTGCAGGTCCGCCGAGCGCTTGGCATAGGTCTCCAGGACCAGACGCACCTCCTCATAGGTAAGGTCCGGCAGGTCCTTCGCGTGCTCCGGCGTCTCGACGATGATCTCGTGGGCGCCGATGCCGTTGGTCCGGTCGTAGAGCCCGTCTCCCCGGCGGTCGAGCTCTCCTTCGATCTGTAACGCCGGAAACTTGTTGGGCACGACCCGGACCTGCCAGCCCGGCGTGTCGGGCGCGGACGTATCGGGCCGCACCGCCGTGATCTCAGGAGGCGTCATGCGTTCGTTGCCGGCGCAGAAGGGGCAGCGCGTGATCTCTTCGTACGCATGGGGGGCGACGGCGAAATCCTCCGGCTTCCAGGGTTTTTCGACCTCCACGATGACCCAGCGTCCGACGATGGGGTCGCGCCTGAGTTGCGTCATGGTCCCTCCACCTCCCGCAGATACTTGGCGGCCTCTTCCGGCGAGACGGGGCAGATATAAAAACCCGTGCCCCACTCAAAACCGGCCGAGGGGGTCAGGCGCGGGATGATCTCCAGGTGCCAGTGGTAGTCCTCTGCGATCGTCTTCCAGTATCCGGCCTTGGCCTTTGGATGCCGGAAGGGCGCGGTATGCAGGACAAAGTTATACGGCGGGTCTTCCAGGCCGTCTCTCAGCTTGCCAAGGACCTTCTTGATCATGCGGCCGAAGTATAGCCGGTTCTCGACGCTCGTGCCGGAGAAGTCGCAACCGTGCTCTTTAGGCAGGATCCACGTCTCAAAGGGAAAACGCGAGGCATACGGCGCCAGGGCCACGAAACCGTCGGCATCCGCCACGACGCGCGCCTTGGATTCGAGCTCCTGACGGATGATGTCGCAGAAGATGCAGCGCTCGTGGTAATCGAAGTATCTCTTGGCGCCCCGCAGCTCCTCTTTGATCCTCTTGGGCGTGATGGGCGTGGCGATCAGTTGGCTGCGCGTATGCCGGATGGTGCCGCCGCCCGACGAGGCACCGTAGTTCTTATATACCTGGACGTATTTGAAGCGCTCGTCGCGCACCAGGTCCTTGAACCGGTCGATCCAGCAGGTGATCCCCTTGGCGATCTGGGCCTCGTTTAAGTCCGCGATGTTCTCGATGTGCTGCGGGGTCTCGACGATGATCTCGTGGGCGCCGATGCCGTTGATCACGTCGTAGAGCCCCTTGCCGCGGTGGGTGATCTTGCCTTCGATCTTGAGGAAGGGTGTCCTGCTGGGCACGACCCGGGTCTGCCAACCAGGGGTATCGGCTGCCGTGCCCTCCTTGCGTATGGCGAATATCTCCGGCGGGGTCGTTGCCTCCCTGCCTTCGCAAAAAGGGCACTCTTTTTCAGACGCGGCCGGGGGATTGGGCCGGACCCCCTTGGGCCGGCGGGCCCGCTCCACCGCGATGATCACCCAGCGTCCGATGATGGGGTCACGTCTTAGCTCTGGCATCGAAGATAGATTTTAACATAATCCATTTGTGTTTCAAGTGTTTTTGGACGGCGTGCCCAGCCGTTCGCCCGCCTGGACGTTAAAAGAAGAGATAAAACTCCGGGCCGACATCCTGGGAAGAGATTCGGGGGTCACCTCTTCTATGAGAAGGGTCCCCTGAGCGCAGGAGACCGCGAACGGGTGCGGCGGGGCGCTGATGACCTGGCCGGGCAGGCCGTGTTGACCGCTGCGGCCCAGGGAGCATTTCGTGATGTTGAGGCGTTTTCCGCGCAAGGTCGTGAATGTCCCGGGCCAGCCAACGCACCCGCGGAACCGGTCGAATATCTCCTTGGAGCTGTCCGACCAGCGGACCCGGCCGTCTTCCTTTTTCAGCTTGGGGGCGTAGCTGGCCTTGCGTTCGTCCTGCCTGACGGCGCGGATCGTGCCGCGCTGGATCCGCGTCAAGACGGTCGCGAGAGAGCGGCCGGCAAGGCGGCTGAGCCTTTCTTCGAGGACCGGCGCGTCGTCCTTCTTGTCGATGCGCAGCTTTTTCCGGAAGAGGATGTCCCCCCGGTCCATATACGCATTCATGCGAATAAAGGTGATGCCGGTCTCGCGCTCGCCGGCGATGAGCGCACGGTGGATCGGGGCCGCGCCCCGGTATTCGGGCAAAAGCGAGGCGTGGACATTGAGGCACATCTTTTTGGCTGCCGCGAGGACCGCCTCCGGCAAAATGCATCCATAGGCCGCGACGATGAAGATATCGGCGCTCAAGGCCTTGAGGCAGGCGCGGGTCTTTTCGTCGCGGACGTCTTCGGGCTGCAGGACCGGCACGCCCAGGCCTTGGGCACATTCTTTCACCGGTGTTGCGGCCAGCCGCAGGTGCCGGCCCTTTTTGCGGTCCGGCTGGGTCACGACGGCCAGGAGCCTGTGGCGTGTCGCACGCAGGGCCTGCAGGACCGGGACGGCGAAGCCGCCGCTGCCGAAGAAGACGATATCCATCGGATCAACCCTCGTTCGGATTAAAGATAAGGTGGACGCGTCCGTGTGTCTTTTTCATGAGCCGTCGCGCCGTCGCCCGCACCGCCTCCCTGTCTTTGGCCTTGACGAAGATCTGAAGGCGGTAGTTGCCGCGTACCTTGAAGGGACGGGCCTCGGCCGGCTCGCATATCTCGACGTCCTTGGCCTTACCCATGTGTTCGCGCAGGGCGCGCAAAGCCTCCATCGCCTGCGACCGGGCCTGTTGTGCCGAGGCGCTGCGGATCGTGAGGCTCGCGAGCGGCCGCGTCGGCGGCCAGGCAAGTTCGGCGCGTTCCTTGAGTTCTCTTTTGCGGAACCCCGCCGGGTCACCTTCCTTCAGGGATCCGAAGACATAGTGTTGCGGCCAACGCGTCTGCAGGCACAGCTCTTTTTTCGCGAGCAGGCGCATCCGCCAGAACTCATTGAACGTCCGTTCGGCGGCGCGGAAGTCTGCGAATACAAGCGGTTGGTCGGCGTCCAGGACAAAGACGCGGTCAAACCGCATCCCCTTGGAGGCGGCGTCATCCAGGAAGGCCGGCGTGGCCAGTATTATATCATAATCAGCAGGCGGCCGGGTGACCGACTCTTGCGTCTTTATCGAGGCGCCGGGGAAGGACTTGCGGATCTCCGAGAGCACCCTCTGCGTGCCGAAACCGATCTGCCGCACGTAAGAGCGCCGGCAGACAGGGCAAAGCTCCGGGATGCCTTCGCGGTGGCCGCAGATGCCGCAGCGCAGGAGTTTTTCCTCGCGGTATTCTTTGAGGGGGACGCTGCAGCGCGGGCACATGACCGCTTGGCGGCACCGGCGGCAGTACAGGGCAGAGACGTAACACTTCTGGTGCGCCACGACGAGGACCTTTTCGTTTTCCTGCAAGGCGACGGACAGCCGGTGGGTCATCGCCTGGGAGAGGCCCGTGCGCCTGCCCCGGCTGTCCGGCGCGCGCGTCAGGTCCAGCAGCGTGATCTGGGGCCCTGTCTCGGACATATCGAACGACACAAGCGAGGCATCCCCCTTTTTGCAGAGCATCCCGTTTTCCAATGACGGCAGGACCGCACCCAGGACGAGCCGGGCGCCCGTATCGCGGGACCGCTTCTTGGCGATGTCCGAAGCGCGGTAACACGGAGATTGGTCCTGGTGATAGGCGAAGTGACCGTCCTGCTC
>CAZDLS010000105.1:0-5693 GCA_964506425.1 uncultured Planctomycetia bacterium
CCTGACGATCAAGGAGGCCTCGATCCTCCTCATCTTTTTCTTTGTCTTCAGCTGGCTCGTCTTCAAGCTTTTTTACACGAAGGACCTGCCGCTCCAGGACTTCGCGTGGTTGGTGTTGGCGCCGCCCATCGGTGCGGCGGTCCTTTACCTGATATTCTTAGGAGGGTGGGATAATTTCTCTTCCCTCGTGGACTTGACCTTCGGGGTGCACCTCAGCGGCGCGCCGAGCCCCGGCGTCACGTCTTACAGCCAGTTCGCCACCGGTCCGTGGTTCAAGTATCTCCTGGATTTTCTTCTGGTCTCTCCCTGGGCCACGGTCCTGTGCGTCGGATACATCTTTTATCTCTTGGCTGTCCGCAAGATGGGCCCCCTGCATGCGTATGGTCTCTTGTATTTCGTCCTCGTCTACGGGCTCCTGAGCTGCCTGAAATCCACCAAGATCATCCGCTTCGGCATGAGCCTTGACATCGTCCTCTATCTTTTTGCGGTCCTCGCCTTGCTGCAGTTGTTGCGTTCCAAGAGAGGATGGGGGCTTTACGCCGTGGAGCTGGCGGTCCTTTTTATCTGTTATACCCAACTGCGGATATTCTGGAAGATATTTGTCGAGATGAAGACATATGATACTATTTCTGTGTGGTTGCTCTTGGCCCACAAGATCATTCCTTACTTCTACATGATGCGGTGAGGCGTCCATGGGCACGAAGACCGTTTTTATCGCCGGCGTGACGGGTTGCGCGGGCGCGCATATCGCGCGGGTTCTCCTGGCGCGCGAGCCCGGAGCCGTCCTGCGCGCGTCGGTTCACCGCACGCAGCCTTTTTTGAAGGACCGGCGCCTCGCCTACCGGCGCGCGGACCTGCGCCGTCTCGAGGAGTGCCGTCCCTGCGTCGCGGGGTGCGGGGCGGCGGTGCTCGCGGCCGCTCATGGCACGGGCGCGGCCGCGGCCGCGGCCACCCAGGCCCAACAGATCAGCGACAACGTGACGATGAACATGAACCTCCTGCGGGCGTGCGCCGAAGCCGGGGTGCGGCGCGTCGTCTATATCGGGTCAGCCACGGCCTATCAGGAGGCCGACGTCTCCTTGAAGGAGGACGACCTTGATCTCAACGCCGAGCCGCCGGCCGCGTATCGCGGCGTCGCGTGGGGGATGCGCTTTATCGAGAAGCTGTGTCGTTTCTGGCACGCAGAGACCGGTATGGAGACGGCGGTCGTACGGGCCACGAACATCTTCGGCCCTTATGCCAAGTTCGACCCGAAGGTCTCGCACGTCATCCCGGCCCTGATCCGCAAGGCCGTGGACGGCCAGGACCCTTTTGAAGTGTGGGGTTCGGCCGACGTGACGCGCGACGTGGTCTACGCCGCGGACTTCGCCGAGGCGGTCGCCCTGCTCCTGGAGAAGCCGGGTCTCACGTTCGATGTCTTCAACATCGGATCGGGCCGGCCGGTCCGGGTCGGCGATCTCGTCGCGTGGATCCTGGCCGCGGCCGGCCACCGGCCCAAAGAGATACGGTATGCGAGCGACAGGCCCGTGACCGTCAGGTCGCGCGCCTTTGACACGACGCGCAGCCGCGCGGTCCTCGGCTGGACGCCCCGCCAGGGCGTCGAGGAGGGCATACGCGAGACCGTCGCGTGGTGGCGGCAGAACCGGAAGGGATGGAAGCGATGACAAGACCGCGCAAGAAAAAGGTGAACAGGACGATCGTGCTGTCGAGCGGCCAGGAGAAGGACGCCGAGCGGCGTCTGGTTCAATACCTCAAGCATTCGGCGATCCCGGACAAGGAGCTTTTGGCGAACTTCGGCCTTTACGCGCCGTCGCGCAGCCTGGCGCGTCTCCTGTTCTTCTACGAGATCTATCAGAAGATCCTGCGCACGCACGGGGTCGTGATCGAGTTCGGCGTCCGCTGGGGCCAGACGCTCTCGTGGCTCATCTCGCTACGCAGCATCCTGGAGCCTTTCAACCGCCACCGCAAGATCCTGGGCTTCGACACGTTCGCCGGGTTCAAGGGCGTGGCGGCCCAGGACGGCCGGTCCCACGGGTGCCGGGAGGGCGACTACGGCGTGGGCCGCGGCTATGTCCGCCGGCTCGACGACATCCTGCGGCTCCAGGAGCGGCTCAACCCCATGGCGCACGTCAAGCGTTTCGAGCTCGTCCAGGGCGACGCGACAAAGACCGTGCCGCAGTACTTCCGGCAGCACCCCGAGACCATGGTGGCCTTGGCGGTCTTCGACTTCGACATCTACAAGCCCACGCGGGCGGCCTTGAAGGCGGTCAAGCCGCACCTGATGAAGGGCAGCGTCCTCGTCTTCGATGAGCTGTGCGACGATATCTTCCCCGGGGAGACCCTCGCGCTCAAGGAGGTCTTCGGCCTCAACAACGTCCGGGTCCAGCGCCTGCCGATGACCTCGCGTCTTTCCTTCATGGAGATCAGATGAAAGATTTCTGCCGCTCCGTGCGCCGGGACATATTGAACATCGCCAGGACCAGCGGCCACGGCCACATCCCGTCATGCTTCTCGGTCGTCGAGATCCTGTGCGCGGTCTACGGGACGATCCGCCACGACCCCAAGGACCCCGCGTGGGAGGGCCGCGACATCTTCATCCTGAGCAAGGGCCACGCGAGTCTCGCGCATTACTGTACGTTGGCGCGTCTGGGGTACTTCGACCTGGCGCGCGTGGCGTTTTTCGGGGGCTTCGGGACGGACTTCGGCTGCCACGCCGACCGGCTCAAGGTGCCGGGTGTCGAGGTCTCGACGGGGTCGTTGGGCCACGGGATCGGGATGGCGGTCGGCATGGCCCTGGCCTTTAAGATCAGGAAGTCCGACCGCCGGGTCTATGTGGTGATCGGCGACGGCGAGGCCAACGAAGGGTCGGTCTGGGAGGCGCTGATGGTGGCGCACAACCTGAAGCTCGACAACCTCACGGTGATTTACGATAATAATATGTCCCACGGACGCGGCCTGCAGATCATGAACCCGGCCGAAAAGCTTCGGGCCTTCGGGTGCCGCGTCGAGGAGGCGAGCGGCCACAACGTGGCGGCGCTGAAGAAGGCGCTGGCGCGGCCGTCGGCCGCCGAGGAGCCGCACGCGATCGTGGCCCAGACCAAGAAGGGCTACGGCTGCCACACGATGATCTGCGACCCCTACGCGTGGCACCGCCGTTGTCCCACGGACGAGGAGTTCACGCGGCTGATGGAGGAGCTGGATGAGGAAGCGATTTAGAGAGACGGTCACCGACCTGGCGGCCCGCGAGGAGCGCCTCGTGCTTTTGTTCGGGGACGTGAGCGTCTACCTCTTCAAGGACTTCAAGGAGGCGTACCCGCAGCGTTTCTACAATATCGGCATCTGCGAGAACACCATCCTGAGCGTCGGCGCGGGCCTGAGCGCCCAGGGCTTCATCCCGGTGATGCATACGATCACGCCTTTTATCACGGAGCGCAGCTACGAGCAGATCAAGCTCGATCTGTGCTACAACCGTTTCGGCGGCAACATCGTGACGTGCGGGGCCTCCTTTGACTATGCCTGGGACGGCGCCACGCACCACGCGTACACGGACCTGGCGATCCTGCGGCTCCTGCCCGGCATGGAGGTCATCCAGCCCGGCTCGGAAAAGGAGGTCGACGTCCTCTTCCGCAGCCAGTACGCCAACGGCCGGCCGACGTACTTCCGGCTCTCCGACCATCCGCACACCATCGATACCGAGCCGGTCTTCGGCAAGGCCGTCGTGCTCAGGGATGCGGGCGCGTCCGTGACGGTGATGACGGCAGGGCCCCTTTTGGGAGATGTCCTGGAGGCCTGCCGGGACCTTCCCGTCAATCTCGTCTATTTCCATACCCTCAAGCCGATAGACCGCGAGGCGATCCTGCGTTTTAAGGACACGCAGATCGTCGTGGTCCACGACGCCTTCGGCCTGTACGAGGCCATCGCCGAGGTGCCGCGCCTCAGGATGACGTACCACGGCATGCCGGACGACTTCTGCTCATGTTACGGCAAGCTGCCGGACGTGCGCCGGAGTATCGGGCTCGACCCGGCCTCGATCCGGGAGTTTTTGAAAAAAACGACGGAGAAACAGAATGACTGAGTCGAAATTCTATAAGGGCGCGCGCGTATTGGTGGCCGGGGGTACGGGCTTCGTGGGCCGGCACATCGTCGAGGCCTTGCTGAAGGCCGGGGCGAAGGTGCGGGTGCCGGTGCACGAGCGGTCCCTGCCGATAGCCGGCGGGGCCGTCGAGACCGTCCGCGCGGACCTCACCCAGCAGGAAGATTGCCTGAAGGCCTGTGATGGGGTGCAGTACGTTTTTCAGGCGGCCGGCGCCGTGGCCGCGGCCGCCGTGACGGCAGGCAATCCCATGGCCGCTATCACGGCCAACCTCGCCTTGAACGCCCAGATGCTCCAGGCGGCGTGGACGGCAGGGACCGAACGCTTTCTCATCTTTGGCAGCAGCACGGGCTATCCGGTCACCGACCATCCGGTCAAGGAAGAGGAGTTCTGGGGCGGGCCCACGCACCCGTCGTACTTCGGCTACGGGTGGATGCGGCGTTACCTCGAGCGGCTGGCGGAGTTCGTGGCCTCGAAGTCCCAGGTCAAGATCGCCCTCGTGCGGCCCAGCGCCGTGTACGGCCGCCACGACAACTTCGACATGCACGCGGGCCACGTGATCCCGATGCTCATCCGCAAGGCCGTGGAGCGGCTTGATCCTTATGAGGTCTGGGGGACGGGGGAGGAGGTCAGGGACTTTTTGCACATCACGGACCTCGCGCGCGGGTGCCTGCTGATGCTCGAGAAGAACGCGGCGTGCGATCCCGTGAACATAGGCTACGGCAGGGCCGTCACGATCCGCACGATCGTCGCAACGATCTTAAAGGCCGCGGGGTATCAGGATGCCCGCGTGGTCTTCAATAGCGACAGGCCCACAGCCATCCCGAAGAGGCTGGTGGATACGTCGAAGGCGAAACGGCTCCTCGGGTTTGAGCCGGCCGTCTCGCTCGAAGAAGGGCTCGCCGATACGGTCGCCTGGTATCAGGGGCGGCGCCAAAAGGGGGAGGGGCCGTGATCTCTCGGGATGTCTTGGATTATTTCAGCAAGAAGAGGGTCCTGGTGACGGGCGGCACGGGCCTCATCGGGAAGCCGGTCGTCCAGATCCTGCGCGATGCCGGCGCCCGCGTGACGGTCGTCTCTCTCGACCACCTGCCGGTCCCTGACGGGGTCCGGCACGTCTTCGGGGACATCACGGAGCGGGCCCTGTGCCTGAAGTTGACCAAAGGCAAGGACGCGGTCTGTCACCTGGCCGGCATCAAGGGGTCGGCCAAGGTGACCGAGAAGAAGCTGGCAAGCCACTTTATCCCTACGCTCCTCATGAATATCAATATCCTCGACGCCTGCCGCGTGAATAACGTCGCCAAGGTCGTCTACACGAGCTCGATCGGCGCCTATGCGCCGACCGAGGTCTTCCGCGAGTCCGACTACCGTCTCGACAGCATCCCGATGGATTTTGCGGGGTGGGCCAAGCGGATGGCGGAACTGCAGATCCACGCCTACAACGTCCAGTACGGTCTCGAAAACTTTGCGATCGTGCGGCCGAGCAATGTCTACGGCCCGGGCGATAACTTCGACCCGGACAACGCCATGGTCATCCCGAGCCTCATGTGCCGCATCCACCGCAAGGAGGACCCGCTGGTGGTCTGGGGGGACGGTTCGG
>CAZDLS010000106.1:0-5690 GCA_964506425.1 uncultured Planctomycetia bacterium
AAGGGCGTAGGCGGTTTTGAGGACCAAAGGATTGGCGCAGCGCTCTAATGTCGCTTGCAGATATCCGACCTGGGCGGGGGAACGCTGCTGCATCGCGGCAAGCGCCACGAACAGGCTATTGACCGCCTCATCGGTGCCGACCAAGCTCAGTATATTCGCTGCGCGCCGGCGCCACTCCAAACGCTCATGCGTCACATACGTATCCAGCTGCCTGACCACGGCCCGCGCCTGCTGGTAACCCAGGGAGGCGATGGCCTGGACGATCCGGGCCGCCCTCTGTGCGCCGACATTCCACATGACGGCGGCATCGACAAAAAGCCGAAGGGCTTCATCGGTCAGCTGCGCGGCGACGGCACCGCGCGCGCCGCCGAGGTACTTATCCTCAACGGTCTCCAACGTCAGGAGCAGTATTGCCAGGTCAGGGAACGTCAGCTCTCCGATGCGGTCGTTGCCGTCGGGGTATTGCGGCTCCGCGGGGCGGGGCCTTACCGCCTTTGTATCCACAGACCCCCTCTCGGTCTCTGGACCGAATATCCCCTGCTCCACAAGGACCCCGAGGACCTGCCGGCTGAGACGGGCGGCCTCTTCCACATCCTGACGAAGACTGTTCGCGTCCTTGTTCTGTCTCTGCAGGGTGATGATACGACGCAGAAGGTCAAGCCTGCCGGCACGGAAGAGCGAGGCGACCAACGCAAGGGGAAGGATGATTGTTCCGGAGACGACGCAACTGAGCGCATAGCTGTTAAAGTTCTCAAACCAGACAAAATGAGGGGGCGCGTGCGCCTGGGGGTCCTCCTTGCCGAACAGGATACGGATATCGTCCACGCCGAGGAGGGCGCCGCATGCGGGGCTATGATACACATCCAACAGGCCGAAATCACGCATCAACCAAATATTCAGATCGCTCCACTTTCTGCCCTGTCCCCTCCGGAGCGCCTCGTAGGACTGCCGCAGGGCATGACGGGCCACGGTCTTCTCGCGCGTGAAGATCATCGCCGGCCCGAGCACCTTGATGCGCGGCTCCGAAGGCCGCGCCGGCGAGGAGGCGGCGAGCTCATCGTAGACCATCTTCTGCGCCCGGAGGGCGAAGAAGGGATTGACGAAAGACGGATTGTGTGTAGAGACCCGGTCGATCTGAGGGACGAATAACCGCTCGCCGGCCGGCACCGCCACGATCTCTCCGTTGATATTTGCGATATTGCTATAGCCGCCGTGATAACGGGGCATCAGCTGCATGGCGACCGCCACCAGGAGGTTCAAGTCCTGCGTGCCGCGGGCCATGCCGACTTCGGCGGCCCGTGGGAAGCGGCCGGCCGCCTCCCTGGCGTCCTCCGGCAACACGTTCATCGGCTTCGCGTACGGATCCGGCCACCTGGTCGCCACGATCAACGGCAAGAGCCGGCTGGAGATCCGGCCGAAGGCTTCGGTCTTGCTCAAAGACCTCCCCCGCCTCAAACTGCCATAGAAACAAACATAGGCGGCTTCGTGGACCAGCGCCGCTATAGTACCGAAGAAGCCACTGTCCACCAACAGAAACTCCCTGCCATCGGCCCATGTCCGCTGCGTGATGCCGAACGGCTCGAAGAGGAAACGCACCAGCCAGGTGTCAAAAGCGACCTCCTTCCAGAAATCGACGGTCCCGGGAAAGAGCTTAGTCTGATCCTCCCTCTCGCCGCCCGACAACAGGATGCGCAAGACGTCATGGATGACCTCCGCGTCGCGGCCGAGCACGAGGTACGTACGGTCCAGGTATGTACTGATAAGGTGCTCCACGATGCGCACGACATACGGCAGCATAGCCCGTATCTCGGCTGCGGCCAGGGTCGCCTCAAACGCATCGAACGGCGCCGCGTCACGCTGGAACGTTTCTTCGGCGGCCCGACGCAATGTCCGTACGCTGAAACGGCCGATATCGAGAATATCCGGCCGGACACGTCCGTCGGCCAACAAGGCCTTGGCCAAGACCACATCGTCCACGCCCTGCGAGGCCGACCCGGTCGCGCCGACCGGCGAAGAGGCCGCAGGGGAACGGCCCGCCTGACGCTCACGCATCCTCCAGTATGCCTCGACGACAGGCAGTGTCTTGCCTTCGCGAAAGACTGCCTCCACGCAGCTCGCGATGAAGGTGACGACGAACGCGAGAGGCACCGCCGGCAGCAACCACCACAGCGAGACCTTGAGCCACCGGACGGCCAAAGCAGCGGCCGCGGCGCCGGCAAGGGCCACGCCTATCCCCAACCATGCCTGTTTTTCAATCGTCATGAAGCGGCCGCGGTTGACGATGACCGGCGCGCCTTCCTCCCAAAGCGCCTTGCCGTCCAACGACCTCTCCAGGACCTCCAGGACATAAGTATCCGTGGCAGGGGTGCGGCCATGGGCCTTTTCGCTTTGTCCAAAGACCACCTTGAACCGGGCGGCCGGATGGAGGGCGATGAGAGCCGACGCCCCCTGCGCGTCGCAGACAAACACGTACTCGGTCCGGGCGGGGCCTGCGTAGACGTGATCGACGAAAGCGGACACGTCCCTCTCCGACACAAGAGAGGGCATGACCACGCTGAGGAGATCGAGCACAAAAATGACCAGCCAGCCGAAGTTGTAGCGCAGTTCGGCCTCCGCGATCTCCAGCTCGAGCGCGGCCGCGTCTTCCTCGAATTGAGCGAGCGCCCGCGCCGCCCGGTCCGACACAGGCGACCGGCGGGAGTCCCTGAGGGGCGAGGAAGAGGAACCCCGGAGGGGTGAAGAGGAGGAGCCCCGCAGGGGCGAGGAGGCGGCCTGGCCGGCGTCGCTCATGTTGCCCACCCTGTCCTTCTCACCGACCAGCCGGTCGACGTGCTCCGGCGTCGTGATCCGCTCCAGGTCCGCATCCTTATACTCGCGGTCCGCGGGAAGCACGATCTCGGCGTTCCACCACAAAATAGGGCCCAATCCATTCTCGATCAAGGACCAGACGTTCTTGAGCGTCCCTGTGGACCGCTCCTTCAACCCGCTGACCGGCACCTTCAGGAGACGGAAATCCTCTCCCTGGTGCCGGACGATGATCTGGCCCTTGATCTGGTCCTTGCCGGGATACTCAAATAACTCGATCCCGAACGACTTGCGGTCAAGCAGGTTGTACAGATCCTGGCGCAGCAGCCTGAATATCGAGACCTTGCCTGCCGACAGGACCATCTCGATGGCCCGGTCCTCGTCGGGCAGGTAAGACAGGACGTGTGCCATGGGCTTGCCCGTGATCTCGAAGAGCCGGTCAGCCATGGCGTCTTCCACCTTAATCTCCGGCTCTTTCTTCGCCAGGGCTATCACAAGGCCCGGCACCAGGTCGAGCCCCTCGGGGACAGGACCGATCTTCGCCTCGCCGGATATCTCGCTGACCTGCTTGCCCCACATCTGCGCCATGTCCCGGATGGACTCGATGACTTCCTGCCGCAGGTCGGGGACGACGCGCTGGGACTTCACCTGCCAGAAAAGACCTTCCCCTTTCTCAGCGGTGATATACCCCTGCCCACAGATGACCTGCATCTTATCGATGTAAGCGTTGGTGTTGAAGAGGTAGTGGGTCTCGTACTTGAACGGTTCCCCGCGCAGGACGGCGACGACTTCTCCCAGGGGCCAGTATAATTTGCCCACGAGGGTGCCGTCCGGCGCCTCCTCGATCCTCAGCGTCGGATACACCCCTCCCGCTTCGAACGTCCTCTGCCACGCCTCCCGGCTCATCGGCGTCACCCGCTCCAGGCTGTACGTCAGGGGGTCGCGGAACACGAAGCACGCCCCGGCGCCGCGCATATGCTGTGCCAAAGATAGCGGCAGATAATTGATCAGATCGCTGAACCGCCCACTAAGGCTCTCGGGCCAGTACGAGAAGCGGTCGCCGGGCAAGCGGACGGGCGAGGAGGCCTCGAGCGTCTCTGCGCTGATGAAAGCGATCTGCTTCATCCAGGAGCGGTTGTGCTCCAGGCGCGTGCGCGTCTGCCTGACCAGATCCCTTTTCCACTTTTCGTTCAGCTTCCCCTGCAGGTGCGCGAGGAACTCAAGGGGCGCCTTCCCTTTTTCGACCAGGAGCTCGGCGACTGCCTGCCGGACCTCCCGGTGGCTGTCCCCGAGCGTATAGGCCAGAGCCCACTCGATATTATGCGCCTTGGAGATGGCGGCGCGGGCCAGCTCGTTTGTCGTCGAGTGGGGAGAATGCAGGAAGCTGATCAAGAAAAGGTGCAGGTCTTCACCTGCCCACGCGGCGAACTTCAGCGCCTTCTTCTCGTTCCCGTAGTCCTTGCCTTTGGAGAAGGCGACGAGGTACCTGAAGCCCATGCGCGTCGGCATCCTGAAAAATTCCGGGTTGTCCCGGATGACCTTAAGCAGGGCGCTCTCGGCAGCCCGGGAGCTTCTCCTTTCCATGGACCTGACGAGGACCCTTGTCACGATGTCGATCTCCGACTCCGCCATCCGGTGGAAGAGCTTGGCCACGATGTTTTGCGTCCTGTTATCCCACAGCCAGCCTCTCGACAAAAGCCTCAACACGGCCTCAGGATCCCGCTGAGTAAAGGCGAGAAGAACGGCGGCCAGCAGCTTTTTGACGCGCCTGCTCGGCAACTCGCGGCTCAAGCGCGTTATGACGGCCTTCGCGGCCTCGTCGGGCAAGACCCCTCCCGCCTCGACCACGGAAGCGATAGTCTGTTGGAGGTGCCCTGTGCAGGCGAGGAACTCTCCTATCCGGCGCAGGATGTCCTTTTTCATCTGTGCCACATCAAAGGAGGGTCCTTCCTGGGCCGCAGAAACACAAGCAGCGGCCGGCGAAGAGACGCCCTCCTCCGCGCTCTCGACGGACTCGACGAGGGGCAGGTGGCTGATGACGGACGTGGTGTTGACGCCGTCGGCATCCAGGGAACACTCCACCCGGATGCGGCCGCCGGCCAGGGTGACGACGTGCCTCGCGTTCGTCGTGCCGTTGCCCGTGCCTCCCTCTCTCAAGGAAACGCCGAAGTCAAAGAAGTGCTGGTTGCCGGGTACGGTGGGCGAAGGGGCGAGAAGATCATGGCCGGGATGCTCTCCCTTGTTGGCCACCACCACGACGTTCTCATTGCCGCTCTGCATCAGCCCGACCCTGACCTCGTAAACACCCGTCTCCTTCTCCAGTTTATCGGCAAAGAAGAGGGCGTTATCGAACAGGTCGGTGAAGGCGCTCACCAAGCTCCAGTAATCACCCCTCACCCTGGCACCAGCCGGCAAGCGGAAATCTTTGATGATCCTCGCGCGCCGGCCGCAGGCCGCTTCGATGATGCCTTCCAGACTATGGGTCTCTTCGGAGGGGATGCCGAAGGCGAAATTAATACGGCTCTCCAGGATGGACGTTATCTCCTGGAGCGCCCCAAAGGCCACCTTTAGCCGCGGAGAAAATTGCAGGACACCTTTTAAGGTCTCTGCCCTATCCAAAGTCTTCTCTATGACTTCCTGCACCCGCGAGACGCGTTTTCGTGCTTTAAGAAGATCCAATCGTCTCTCGTTGGCCAATGCTTTGGCGCGGGCATACAACCACCGCAGATTCTTCTGGATACCCTCCAGAGAGACCTCCATCGACCCCAGATCGATGATGGAAGAGAGTCGTTCCACGGTCGCCTTTTCTTTGATCGAGATGAGCTTCAGGGCTGCGATGGCGCTGTTAAACCGGTCCAGGCAGTCGAGGATCTTTTCCATGCCAT
>CAZDLS010000107.1:0-5576 GCA_964506425.1 uncultured Planctomycetia bacterium
GCCTCGAGGAGCTGACGACGTACAAGTACGTCGTGCGCGGCAGCGGCCAGATCCGTGAATAGGATGAAGATAGGCATACTCGGCGGAACGTTCGACCCGGTCCACTACGGCCACCTGATCCTGGGCGAGCAGGTCCAGGGGCAGCTGGGGCTTGATAAGGTGATCTTTGTCCCCACGTACCAGCCGCCCCACAAGGACGGCCGTCGGATCCTCGCCGCCCGGCACCGTCTCAGGATGGCGCAGTTGGCGGTGCGCCGCAACCGGCACCTGGCCGTTTCGGACATCGAGGTCAGGCGCCGGGGCACGTCTTATACCGTCGATACCCTGCGCGCGATCAAGAAGCGTTATCCGGGTGCGCAGCTCTATTTTATCTGCGGATCGGACCTGGTCAACGAGATCCCGACGTGGAAGGATGTCGGGGAGGTCCATCGTCTGGCGCGCTTCGTGTTGGCCAAGAGGCCTGGTTACGGCCGCCGCCTGAGCGGCCGCCCTTACCGCAAGATCCACGTCGCCCAGGTCGACATCTCCTCGTCCCTGATACGGCACCTCGTCCGGCAGGGCCGGTCGATCAAGTATTTGACACCGGCAAGCGTCGTGCGCTACATCCAACAGCACCGTCTGTACAGGTCAAGGCCATGAAGATCAAGATAGGACCGTCGCTCCTGGCATGTGATTTCACGAACCTGGAATCGGAGCTCCGGCGCGCCCAGGCCGCGGGCGCGGACTTTTTCCACATCGACATCATGGACGGGCACTTCGTCCCTAACATCACGATCGGCCCGGCGGTGGTGGCGGCCGTGCGCAAGAAGACGACGCTGCCGATCCACGCCCACCTGATGATCGAGGACCCGGAGAGATACGCTGAGGCCTTCGTGTCGGCGGGCGCGGACATCATCAGTTTTCACATGGAGGCCCTGGGCAAGGTCAGGAACGTCCGCACCAAGAAGGCGACATCGCTCATCAAGTCGATCAGCCGGTCCTCGCGCCGGCCGGCCCTGGCGCTGAATCCCGCGACCCCTCTTGATGCCGCCAGGGGGGTGCTGGACAAGGTCGACTGGGTCTTGATCATGAGCGTGAACCCCGGTTTCGGCGGGCAGGAGTTCATGCCGGCGGTCCTGCCCAAGATCTATGAGCTGCGCCGGGTCTTTGACGGCGACATCGAGGTCGACGGCGGGATCAACGATCAGACGGCGGTCGAGGTGGTGCGCCGGGGGGCCAATGTGCTGGCCGCGGGCACGCACCTGTTTTCGGCGCCGGACATGAAGGCGGCGATAAGGAGGCTGAAGAATGTCGCGTAGCGGACGATCTCATGGGGTCAGGATCAGGTTCGGCACGGACGGGTGGCGCGCGGTCATCGCCGATGATTTCACTTTTGAGAACCTGAGGCGTTTGGCCCAGGCCACGGCCGATTATTGCCGAAAGGACCTTGTCCGGGGCCGCCGTCCCAAGGTCTGCGTGGGCCACGATACGCGTTTCATGTCCGACAAGTTCGCCCGTATCGTGGGACGCGTCCTCGCCGCCAACAAGGCCGAGGTGATCATTTCGGACCGCGCGGTCCCGACACCCGCCTTGAGCTTTGCGGTGAAAAAGCGCGGTTGGGACTTAGGCGTCATGATCACCGCGAGCCACAATCCGCCGGAGTTCAACGGGTACAAGATCAAGAACGGCAAGGGCGGGGCCGCCGACGTCGAGGTGACGCGCCGCGTCGAGGCCCTTATCGACGCCTCGCCGGTGAAGAGCCTTTCGCTGACAGCGGCCGTCGCGCGCAAAACCGCGCGGGTCGAGAACATCGCCAAGGACTACGTCAGGTTCCTGCGTTCCTATATCGACGCCCGGGCCTTCAAGAGGGCCCGTTTCCGCGTGTTGATGGACGCGATGCACGGCAGCGGCAACAGCTATATGGCCGATGTGCTCAAGGGTTCGGGGATACGCCTGGAGCTGATGCGTGCCGAGGTCAACCCCCATTTCGGCGGCCGCGGCCCGGAACCGGTCGAGGAGAACGTCCAGGGGTTGATCGGGCGCATGAAGACGGGCCGCTACGATATCGGGTTGATCCTTGACGGCGACGCCGACCGCATCGCGGCGGTCAGCTCTGACGGCGAATACATCCCGCCGCAGAAGATCCTGGGCCTCCTGGCCCTGCACCTGCATCAGGACCGCCGGTGGTCCGGGGGTATCGTGACGACCATCGCCGGCACGACGATGCTCGAACATATCGCCCGCGACCTCGGGGTGGAGCTTTACGAGACGCCCGTCGGCTTCAAGTACATCTCGCATCTCATGGAGACACGGGATATCCTCGTCGGCGGAGAGGAGGCCGGCGGGATGGGCTTGAAGAACTACATCCCCGAGCGCGACGGGACGCTGGCCGGGCTCATGCTCGTCGAGATGATGATCTGCCGCAGGAAGAAGATCGGCCGCCTCCTGGCCGACATGGAGAAGAGGTACGGCCGCTATTATTATTTGCGCAGCGACCTCAAGCTCAGATCCAAGAAATTCACCCTCGATCAGGAGAGGCTCAAGGTTCGCGTCCTTTTGGGCCGCCGGGTCGTCAAGACAAAAGACTACGACGGCTTGAAACTGATCTGTGATGATGAGAGCTGGCTGATGTTCCGCGCCTCCGGCACCGAGCCCAAGATGCGCGTCTACGCCGAGGCCAAGTCACTCAAAAGGGCCAAGGAGCTGGTCCGGGTCGGCCACGCCCTCGTCGAGCGCGAGATCCGGTACCGCTCATGATCCACTGGGTGTGCAGGAACCTCGTCCGTCTCGTCCTCCTCGTGTTTTTCCGCCTTCGCATCCAGGGGCAGGAGCACGTGCCGGCCCAGGGCGGTTTTATCCTCGCCGGCAACCACGTGAGCTATCTGGACCCGCTGGTCTTCGGTGCAGGATGCCCCCGGTCCCTCTATTACATGGCGCGGGATACCCTCTTTCGCCGTCCCTTCTTCGCCTGGTTTCTTCATGAGATCCACGCCTTTCCCCTCAAGCGCCGTGCCGCGGACTTTGAAGCCATCCGAAAAGGGTTAAGATATTTGGCCGACGGCCGAGGTCTGCTCATCTTTCCCGAGGGGACGCGTCAGGTGGGCAGCCGGGTCGGACGGGCCTTTGCCGGGGTGGGTTTTTTGGCTCGCAAGGCCCATGCGCCGGTGGTGCCCGCGTATGTCTCGGGGACAGCGAAGGCTATGCCGAAAGGGAGCCGAAGGATCCGTCCCGTTCCCCTCGATGTCGTCTTCGGCCCGCCGATCCCTGCGCCCACCAGCCAGGAGACAACGGACGTCGACCACTCCCGACGGGTGATGGAGGCGATCCTCGCGCTCAAGCCGCCCCTCTGATCAAAAAAAGGGGACAGGCTACTTTTCTTCTTTTGGAAGAAAAGTAGCCTGTCCCCTTTTTGGGGCTGTCCCCTTTTTGGGGCTGTAACTTAAGAGTTGACAAAAGGTTTTTTTCGAGCATAATATTACTCCTGTCCTTTAGGGACAGCTATCGCGTCCCTCAGGGGGCCGCGAAAAATTCCCGATGGGAGAAAGGTGGAACCACAGGTGATCCAAGAGCAGGAGAAGGAAAAAAACAAAATGATGGAGGAGCTCTATGCCCAGAGCTTCAAAGAGGTCAAAGAGGGCGAGATCGTGACCGGCAAGGTGGTCCGGATAGGCGTCAAGGACGTCCTGGTGGACGTCGGCTACAAGTCCGAAGGATTGGTGGCGCGCGAGGAGTTCATCGGCGCCAAGGACCTGGAGATCGGCAGCGAGGTCGAGGTCTATATCGATTCGATCGAGGACGACAACGGCCTCTTGATCCTCTCGCGCGACAAGGCCCGCCGCTTGCAGGGTTGGGACAAGATCAATCAGGGCTTTACCGAGGGAGACCTCGTCGACGGCATCGTCCGTAAAAAGGTCAAGGGCGGGTACATCGTCGACGTCTTCGGCCTGGAGGCTTTTCTGCCGGCGAGCCTGGCGATGTTCCGCCATATCGCCGAGAAGGACCTCCTGGGCGCGACCTTTAAATTCAAGATCATCAAGATCAACCCCATCCGCCGCAGCCTCATCGTTTCGCGCAAGGAGGCGGTCGCCAAGGAGCGCGAGGACAGCAAGCAGCGCTTCTGGGAGACCCACAAGATCGGGGACGCCGTTTCGGGTGTCGTCAAGAACATCACGGACTTCGGCGCATTCATCGACTTGGGCGGGGTGGACGGCCTCTTGCACATCACCGACATGAGCTGGTCGCGCATCGCGCACCCCACCGAGATGGTGGCGGTCCGCGACAAGATAGAGGTCACGATCCTGAACATGAACAAGGAGACGTCGAAGATCTCCCTGGGTCTTAAGCAGCGCTCGGCCGATCCCTGGAGGGACGTGGAGCAGAAGTTTCCCGTGGGCACGAAGGTCAAGGGCAAGGTCGTTAACATCGTGCCCTACGGCGCTTTCGTCGAGCTCGAGAAGGGGATAGAGGGGCTCATCCACGTCTCGGAGATCTCCTGGCAAAAGCGCAATATCAACCCCCAGGAGATGTTCGCCGTCGGGGACATGGTCGAGGTCCAGATCCTCAACATCGACAAGGAGAGCCGCCGCATCTCCCTGAGCATCAAGCAGCTGGAGGGTAATCCCTGGCTCGAGGCGGAGGCCAAGTTCGCGGTCGGCGGCAGGGTCACCGGCAAGGTGACCGGTTTCACGGATTTCGGCGCCTTCGTGGAGCTCGACGGCAACCTCGACGGCATGATCCACGTATCGGACATGTCGTGGACGCGCCGGGTCATGAACCCGCAGGAGGTCTTGAAGAAGGGGCAGAAGGTCGAGGTGGTGATCCTTTCGGTGGACCCCCAGAACAAGAAGATCTCCCTGGGGCTCAAGCAGGCCGGGGAGAACCCGTGGCCGCAGATCGCCCAAAAGTACCCCGTGGGGATGGCGTGCGAGGGGGATGTCGTCTCCAAGAACAACTATGGTGTCTTTGTCCGCTTGGGCGACGAACTGGAGGGGCTCTTGTATATCAACGAGATCCCCAAGGAAGACTACGAGAAGGTCGGCATCGGCGACCGGATCAAGGTCAAGATCATCAAGGTCGATGTCGAACAGATGCGCATCGGCCTGGGCAGCGTTTCCTGAGTCCGCCTCACCCCGATGGACATCCAAGAACAGCTGAAGATCATACAACGCGGGACGAGCGAGATCATCAACGAGGGGGAGCTCGCCCAGCGCCTCGAGGAGAGCGTCCGCAAGAACAGGCCCCTGCGCGTCAAGGCGGGCTTTGACCCCACGGCGCCCGACATCCATCTGGGTCATACGGTCCTTCTGCGCAAGCTGCGCCAGTTTCAGGACCTGGGGCACAAGGTGATCTTTCTCATCGGCGACGCAACAGCTCTCGTGGGCGATCCCTCCGGGCAGAACAAGACGAGAAAGACCATGACGTGGGAGGAGGTATTGGCCAACGCCCGCACGTATAAGGCGCAGGTGGGCAAGATCCTCAACACCGATGATCCCAAGACCTTCGAGCTGCGTTACAACAGCGAGTGGTTCTCCAGACAGGCGCCGGCCAATAAAGGCAAGGCGCCTTTTGCTTTTGAGGAGCTCGTGGACCTCGCACAG
>CAZDLS010000108.1:0-5568 GCA_964506425.1 uncultured Planctomycetia bacterium
AGATACGATAGTCGATTTTCGTATAAGGAAGAAAGACGAGAATATCGCCGGTTTACAGCTGATAGATACGATCATCAGTCCGATAGGAAGGAGGTATTTGGGCAGGAAAAACTATTATATCGATTACGATATCATAAAGGGTAAGTTTCGTAGCCATGATTGCGGGAAATACAAAGGATATGGCTTGATCATTCTGCCCAAGAAAGAAATTGGGCAACCCCCGCATACGCAGTGATTGCCCGAAGTTCAAATCTATTTCTATATAAAATATAGCGCGATTATGGAAAAAGTCAAGTAAAACTTTGTGCCCATTTTGTGCCCGTCAAAAGGGAAAATCTTGTAAGACGTGGGGAAAACTTGTATAATGTGCGGACATCTTAGGGTATTCAGAAAATAGGCGGTTATGCCGTAACTTGTTATAAACGAGCATGTTGGGGAGAAGTGTTTGACCGAATCTCTCCCTCTCCGTAGGATATTATCAAGATCTCATCTCATTGATATTAAAGGAGTTGGAAAGCTGTTACGATCATTTGATAACCCTTGTGCCCAAAATGAGCCCATGCGATGAACAAGAGGGAGGGCGCGTAGGATAAAACCGAACTGAGAGGTTCGGTTTTTTAGTTTGCGGGACGGCCGTATACATTGGTCCGGTCCTCAGGGAAAAGGGGAGTTGAAAATGTTATCAAAATATGATAACATTTTATAAATGGGGAAAGCGGGATGTCTCTATGATCCTTAGACTGAAAGAAGCGGCTAAGGAGCGCGCTCTTACATTAACGAGCATCGCTCAAAAGCTGGGCATGCACCGGGCGAACATGTCTGCCATCGCATCCGGGAGCAGAGGCGTATCGTTAAAGATGTTAAATAAGATCAGCAACATACTCGACATGAGCCTGGACGAACTCGTTTACCCGCAGGAAGGTCCGCGAGTTTTTAAAAGCAGAATGGCAGAGACCGCTTTACATCATATCGAAAATATCAACTACGACGGCGTTGATAAGACATGGGTGGACCGGGTGATGCTGGCCCAAAAGACCCATTACAGCAAGGCACGCAAGGCCCGCTGATGAAAAAGAGGAAGATCACCGATCCTTATGCGGAACTCTTGGACAGATTTAATCGGGAGGGCGTTGACTATGTGGTGGTAGGCATGTCGGGCATTAATTATTATGCCTCGAAGGCCCAGGAGACCTTCGCGACCCAGGATTTCGATATATTCGTAAAGCCGACGATCGGCAATGTAAAAAAGGCCGTAGACGTATTCAAGGCACTCGATTATAGCCTGGCGGTGAAGGAGGGTGAACTAAGGGACTCTTTGGTCAAAAAGGTCGTTTCGCAGAAAAGTACGATCTCGGCCACAGATCCCTACGGGATCGTGTTTGAGCTGATCTTGGCCGTCTCGGGCTATCGTTTTGATCAGATGGAAAATGGGGCGACTGTTTTTATCGTAGAGAATGTGCCCGTGAAAGTGGCACCATTACGAAAATTGCTCCGGTCCAAAAAAATAGCCGGACGAGAGAAAGATCGTTTCTTCCTCAAAAGATACGAGATGCTTTTAAAGGGAAAGACATAAAGAACAACGGATGACCGCCGTGCCCGCATGGTGCTCCTCCGAAGGGAACATCTTGTAAGGCGTGGGAAAAACTTGTGGTATGCGGGGACACCGCACTCTCCTTTGATATCGACGACAAAAGTGGTAGTATATTGAAATAGAAGAAGTTGGGGAAATAGGGCAGATGTCCCGGCTTGAGGCCGGGGCGCCGCACCTTGATGTGTGTTTTGCCGCCTCCGTGATGTTCTGAATATGATAAGCTGTGCTCGAGGCAGAGACGCCGGTACGCTGGGGTTCTGGGACTCCGCGGCGATCATCTTTGCCATCGTGGTCGGCGTGGGCATCTTCCGGGTGCCCGCGGAGGTCGCCCGGTATCTGTCGTCTCCCGTCCTCATGCTGGCGGCATGGTTGGCGGGCGGGGTCGTCTGTTTGTTGGGGGTCCTTTGCTTTGCGGAGCTGGCCGCCGCCTTTCCGGCCTCCGGCGGCACGTATGTCTATTTACGGCTGAGCTTCGGCCGTTGCGCGGCGTTCCTCTTTGGCTGGACCGAGCTGACGGTGATCCGGACGGGCTCCATAGCGTCCGTCGCGTTCATCTTTGCCGAATACCTGCAGTCGTTCTTTGCTTTTGATAAGCTCTTCGTGAAGTCTGCCGCGGTCGTGATGGTCCTGTTGCTGTCGTTCGTCCACCTGGCCGGCCTGCGTTACGGCAAGAGGATCCAGAATATCTGCGTCTTCGCGAAGATGGCGGCCTTGATCGGCGCGATCGCGATCGGGTTCCTCTTCCATAAGGGCAGCCTCGCCCATATCACGGCGGCGCCGGCCCCTGGTCCGCCGAACCTGCTCTCCGCGTTCGGCCTGGCCCTGGTGCCGGTCCTGTGGACCTACGGGGGATGGCATGAAAACACCTTTATGGCAGGGGAGACGCGGGATGTCACGCGGACGGTGCCCCTGGCGCTTTTTTTCGGGATCTTTGCCGTCGCGGCGCTCTACCTGATCGCGAACTTCTTTTTTGTCTACATGATACCCGCACAGCGCCTGGCGGGTTTGTCTCTCTTCGCGCCCGAGATCTTCGGCATGCTGTTCGGCCGGTGGGGCAGGAAGGTCTTCGAGGCGCTGATCATCGTTTCGTCGCTGGGGTGCGTCAACGCGATGATCATGACCGGCAGCCGGGTGACGGATGCCCTGGCGCGCGACAACGCGCTCTTTGCGTCCCTCGGCGCGACCGCGACGGGCAACGGCGTCCCCCGGCGGGCCATCCTCTTCAACGGCCTGTGGGCGGTGGCGTTGATCGCGTGGGGGACGTTTAACAAGCTCTTGTTTTTCACGGGCGTCGTCTTCTGGATCTTTATCGGGTTGACGGCGGCGGGCCTCATCGTGTTGCGGCGCCGCGCCCCCGGAGTGCCCCGGCCGTACCGGGTCTGGGGGTATCCGTTCGTGCCGCTCCTTTTCGCCGCGACATGCCTCTTTTTGACCGTTAACGCGCTCATCGTGTTTCCCGGGCAGTCGCTCTTCGGTTTGGGCCTGGCGGCGAGCGGTATCCCGTTGTACCTCATTTCAAGAAGACGGTCCGATTTTTTGAGCCGGTCAAGGGAAGGGATGGTATGATAAAAGGGTTCGGTGTGCGTAAGGGCGTGTGGGTGTTCGTGGCGGTGGCCGGGGTGCTGGCCTTATGGGTGGCGGTGTTCCCCGTGAGGGGAAAGGAACGGATGGGGGACGCTTTGCCCCTGCCGGCTACGGATCCGCAGACGGACCGTGGGCTCGTCGAAGACTTCCACCGGTTCTATTATTATTCGGGCGTGTTGAAGGAGACGACATTCCTGGGGATCCCATCGACGCAGAACCCCTGCGACAACTGGAGCCTGCAAGAGATGATATCGGAGATAAAGCCCGACCTTTTGATCGAGACCGGGACCTATAAGGGCGGCACGACGCTCTTTTACGCCATGGTCCTGGAGCAGGTCAACCCGGACGCCAGGATCGTCACCATCGATATCGAGCCGCAGGTGGCCGAGGCCTCCGGATACGATGTCTTCAAGCGCATGGTCGAGGTCGTGACGAGCGATTCTGTGGCCCCCGAGCTCATCGAGAGCCTGAAGGAGCGGGCGAAAGGCCGCAAGGTGTTCGTCGTCCTCGATTCGCTCCACACGAAGGAACATGTTTCCAGGGAGCTCGCGGCGTATGCGCCGCTCGTCTCCGTGGGCAGTTATATCGTCGTCGCGGACACGAACGTGAACGGTCATCCCGTCCTGCCGGGGTTCGGTCCCGGCCCCTACGAGGCGGTGGAGGAGTTCCTGGCCGGTCATCCCGAGTTCGAAGCGGACCGCGCGCGCGAGAAGTTCTACCTGTCGTTCTATCCGAAGGGTTTCCTGAAACGGGTGCGCTGACGCCGATCCCGTCCGCACCGCCGACACAGAGGAGCATATGGAGAGAAAACGCGTTGACGTCGAGGCGAAGATCCTCGACGCGGTCCTGGGAAAGATAAACCTTCTGCAGAACGATGAGGAGAAGAGGAGCGTCGTGGCGCGCATCATCAGCGAGCTCTACGGCGCCACACCCAAAGAGACGTTCATGCAGAGTCAGGTCATGGACGAGTTGACGGACGAGGAGCGCCGCCAGCAGTTCCTCGACCAGTTTTTCAGCTACGGCGTCATCGAGGACCTCCTCCACGACCCCGACGTCGAGGACATCATCATCAACTCGCTCAACCCCATCTATATCCATCATACGTACAAGGGGTTGGTCCGCAGCGAGCGGCGCTTCGAGTCGCAAAGGGCCCTCGACGTCTTCATCAAGAAGCTGGTCGTCTTCTCCGGCCGCGCCGGCCTCAGGAAGCTCAACAATCTGGAGCTGGCGAACATCCAGGGCCGCGTGAACATCGCCTTTTCGCCCTTTGGGCCGCAGATCACCATCACCAAGATCAAGGAACGGCCCTTGAGCATCATCGACCTCATCAGGAAGGGCGCGATGAACTACGAGATGGCCGCCCTTTTTTGGCTGTACATGGAGGGGATGTCCATCCGGCCGGCCAACATGATCATCCTCGGCGCGCCGGGGTCGGGCAAGACGACGCTCTTAAACGCCCTTTTGGGGTTTATCCCCGAGCGCGAGCGCCTCGTGATCATCGAAGACACCCTGGAGCTCAACACCGTCCAGCAGGAGAGCTGGTCGCGGCTCGAGAGCGACGAGGAGGTGTCGCTCGCGGACCTGGTCAAGAACAGCCTGCGCATGCGGCCGGAGCGCATCGTGGTCGGCGAGGTGCGCGGCGAAGAGGCCCAGGACATGATGACGGCCATGAACATCGGCAAGTACTGCATGGGGACCATCCACGCGAGCGCCGCGCGCGAGGCCATCATCCGGCTCCAGAACGAGCCCATGAACATCCCCGAGATCCTGGTCAACCTGATCGACGTCTTCATCACCTGCGTCAAGTACCACGTCAAGCGCGAGGTCTTCCGCGTGGTCGCCGAGGTCGCCGAGACCGCGGGCATGGAGCAGAAGAAGGTCCTGCTCTCGGCCGTCTGGAAGCACGAGTACGAGAAGAGGCTCTTTTCCGAGGTGAGCCCCACCTCGGTCTTCCGCGACAAGATCGCGCGGGCCAGCGGCATGCCGGCGCTCGACGTCATCAAGGAGCTCAAGCTGCGCGCCGAGATCATCAAGGTGCTCGACAACAAGGACGTGTGCGCGATGGACGCCGTCTGCGGCTTCTTCAGGGAGTACAACAACGACGCGGATGCGGCCTTGAAGCGCTTCGACCTGACCCGCGAGCAGCTGCTGAAGAACATAAAGATATAGGAACTGCCCCAAGCCATGGGAAGGCAAGTCAAGGAGGACGCGGGGCCAAAATCGCAGCCTCTTAGTATCCAGCGATTTTGGAGGCGTGGCAGAGCGGTTGAATGCGGCGGTCTTGAAAACCGTTGTGGGGGCAACCCCACCGAGGGTTCGAATCCTTCCGCCTCCGAATTTTTTTTCTTCGCATGTATGGGAGAGGTCTTCACGCCATGACCGATCTGCCTCCG
>CAZDLS010000109.1:0-5535 GCA_964506425.1 uncultured Planctomycetia bacterium
TTGCCGAGTTCGAGCGTCACCCGCTTCAGGCCCGCGAGCTGGCGGATGCGTATGCCCACGTCGGCGCTGCCGGTGAATGTGATCATGGCCACGTCGTCGTGGCGGACCAGCAGATCGCCGATGGCGCCGCCGGGACCGGTGATGACGTTCAGGGCGCCGTCGGGCAGACCGCTCTCGGAGAAGATGCCAGCCATCTTGATGGCGCTGATTGGGGTGGCGGAGGCGGGCTTGTTACGGCGGGCGGCGGGACCCTTGTCCCTCGAGGGGCCTGTTCCCCGCCGGAGCGGGCACGGTTCGCTGCCCCCTACCTTCCAGCGAGAGCGGAGGCGAGGGAACACGGAGCGAGTCCGGACACGCTGGGGCCGGACGAGCATACCCGAGAGGGGCAAGGGTCCCGGCGCCCGCAACAGGGCGGACGGCTCGGACAGGACCCGTCACGGTGAGAGCATGGTAGCGAGAAGACATGAATGAGCCTATAACGCTGGACATGGAGCTGTTGCTGGCGGTGGCGAAGCCGGCGCGGTATATCGGCCGCGAGGCGGGCTCGGTCACGAAGGACTGGGCGGCGGCGGCGGTGCGGGTCTGCCTGTGCTTTCCCGACACGTATGAGATCGGGATGAGCCACCTGGGCATCCGCCTGCTGTATGACCTCGTCAACCGCAGGCCGGCGTATCTCTGCGAGCGGGTCTTTGCGCCGTGGCTCGACATGGAGGCGTTGATGCGGGAACGCGGCCTTCCGCTCTGGTCGCTGGAGACGCGCCACGCGGTCCGGGACTTCGACGTCCTCGGCTTTTCCTTGTCCTACGAGCTCTGCTACACCAATGTTTTGAACGTTCTCGATCTGGCAGGCATTCCCTTGAGGGCGTGCGCGCGCGACGCGTCGCATCCGCTCGTCGTTGCCGGCGGCGGCTGCGCCCTCAATCCCGAGCCGATGGCGGCCTTCGTGGACGCCTTTGTCATCGGCGAGGGGGAAGAGGCCTTCGTCGAGGTGGCGGAGGCCGTCCAGGAGGCCAAGAGGGAGGCGTGGAAGAGGCCCAGGCTTCTGGAGCGGCTCGCCGCGATCCCGGGCGTCTATGTCCCGTCCTTATATGAGGTCGATGAGCGGGGCCGGCGCCGGCCGCTCGCGGACCAGGTGCCGGCCCGCATCGCCAAGCGCGTGGTGCCGGACCCGGCTGCCGTCTGGCAGGACCACCATTGGATCGTCCCTTATATCCAGATCGTCCACGACCGTATCGGCATGGAGATCATGCGCGGCTGCCCCCGGCGTTGCCGCTTCTGCCAGGCGCGCGTCTGTTTTTATCCGCTGCGCCTCATTCCGGGAGACGTCATCGCGCGGACCGTGCGGCGCCTGTGCGACGAGACGGGGTATGAAGAGGTCTCTCTTCTGTCGTTGTCGTCATCGGACTATCCGCACTTTGAAGAGTTGGCCGCCGGGCTCTCCAGGGAGCTGGGCGCGGCCGGTATCAGCATCTCACTGCCGTCCGTGCGGCCGGCCAGCGTGGTCGGCGTCCTGTCGCATCTCTTCGCCTCGTTCAAGAAGACGACGCTGACCTTTGCGCCGGAGGCGGGCAGCGCTCGGCTGCGGGAGCTCCTCCACAAGGATTTCGACGAGGCGGAGTTTTTTGACACGGTCCGGCAGGCCTATGCGGCGGGATACCGCCAGCTCAAGCTCTACTTCATGATCGGCCTGCCGACGGAGACGGACGCCGATATCGACGCCATCGCGGATCTCTGCTGCCGGATCGCGGATGAGAGGAGGAAGTGCGGCAAGGGGCCGGCCCACCTGAACGTCTCGGTGGCAAATTTTGTCCCTAAGTGCCACACGGCGCTGGAGGGTTCGGTCATGGCCTCGCCCGAGACGCTCGCGGCGAGGCAGGCGTCCCTGCGAAAGAGGCTCGGTCGCCGCAGCGGACACATCCGACTGAAGTTCCATCAGCCCGAGATGAGCCGGGTGGAGGCCTTTCTCGCGCGCAGCGGCCGCCGGGCGGCAGGGGTCATCGAGGAGGCTTGGCGCCTTGGCAGCCGCTTCGATGCCTGGAGCGGGCAGCTCCGTTTTGACCTGTGGCAGGCCGCCTGGCAAAAGAACGGCGTCGTGCCGGACGATGACCTTTGTCCGAGGGCGCCGCAGGAGAGCCTGCCATGGTCGTTTGTTGACGCGGGAGCGCCTGGCGCGGACGAGCCCACCCCGCAAGGGGCCCAAAGGCGTTGACCCCGCAGACATTCTGTTGACGATACGTTGATTCTGTGTTAACTTATTTTAATCAACGAGTTAAGAGAGAATCAGGCAGGAGGGCAAGTCAAGGCCATGAAGAGGCTATTTGGTAGACTTTCTTTGGGATCGCGGTCCCTGAGGCCCCAGTTCGCGGTGGCCTTTGCCCTCATGTCGGTCCTGCCGATCCTGTTGCTTTTGAGCTTTGTCTTGCCCAGTTTTTTGTCGTCTACGGCCAAACCGGTCGTCATGGTGCTCGTCGCTCTTTTTGCCATAGCGGGGTTCTTCCTGATGAAAAAGGTGATCGACTCCGTCATCGCGATCACCCAGAGCGCGCAGTCCCTGGCCAGCGGCGAGGTCAGCGCCGAGGTCTCCTGTCCGCGCCAGGATGAGCTCGGGGAGCTGAGCAGCAGCCTCAACCAGCTCGCCGGCTACATCAAGTGCAACATGGACGAGCTCAAGATCTACGGCGAACGGACACGCACCATCAATTCTCAGATCAACCGGCAGCTCGTCGCGCTGGGCGGCCTCTTGGAGATCAGCAACCTGATCACCCAGGGGGTGGAGCTTGAGGAGATTTTCGGCGCGGCGATCAAGAAGGCGGCGCTGTTCACGAACGGCGAATTCGCCTTTCTGATGATGAAGGTCCCGGATGCCTACGAGATGAGCGGCCAGTACGGCCTCAGGGGCCCTATCCTCGCCTCCCTGAAGATGTCTTCAAACGCCTACTTATTGGATTACCTTTCGCAGGAACCGCGGACGATCCGGACACAGGACGGGACGGGGCGGGGGGCGGCCGCGGACCTCCTGAAGCTGCTGGACGCAAGGCACCTGTTGACGTACCCCATCTTCGTCGGCGGCCAGCCCAAAGGCTTCGTGGCCGTCGGTAACCGCCGGCCGGACGCGCCCTTCGGTGACGAGGAGATGGAGATCATCGGCGTCTTTGCCAAGCAGGTCTCCCTGGCCGTCGAGAACAAATTTCTTTCCCATAAGATCAAGGAGATGGAGATCCGCGACAGCGCCTCGGGCCTGTTCAATAAACGCTACCTCGTCCAGCGGCTGGACGAAGAGATCCTGCGCTCCATCTCCTGCCAGCGGCCGTGCGCGTTCATCGTCTTACAGGTGACGAACTGGCAGGCGCTCCTGGAAGCGGTCGGCAGTTCCAACGCCGGGGCCTGGGCGCGCAAGATCGCCGAGGCCCTGAAGGCCGAGGCGCGCAGTTTCGACTGTCTCGGCCGGCTGCGAGAGGATGTCTATGGCATCATCGTGCCGGAGAAGAACAAGCGCCAGGCCGAGCAGACGGCCCAGCTGCTCCTCGAGAAGGTGAGCGGGGCGCTGGCGGCGAAGGACCGGACGTGGCAGCCGGCTTTCCAGGTCCGCGTCGCGGAGAACCCCATCGACGGAGCGGACGCCGCAGGCCTCTTGCAGAAGGTGGGCGAGGCCATCAAGGTGTGAGCGAAGGAGAGCGATGTCGTCTTTTAAGCGCGTGACGACCAAACAACTCGGCGAGCTTTTGATCGAACGCAAGATCATCGAGGCCGGACAGCTGCAGAAGGCGCTGGACTTCCAAAAGGTCAACGGCGGTCTCATCGGCGAGATCCTCGTCCAGCTCGGGTTCGCGCGCGAAGAGGACATCGCGCAGGTCCTGACGGCGCAGTACGGCTTCCCGTACCTGCCGCTGGCCAATTACGACATCGACATCGAGACCGCCCAGGTGATCCCCCAGCACGTGGCGCGGCAATACTGTTTGATCCCCATCGACAAGATCGGCAACAACCTCACCGTCGCGATGTCCAACCCGCTCAACGCCCAGGCGATCGAGGACGTCGAGATGATCACCAAATGCGTCGTGCAGGCCTTCGTCAGCACGACGACCGATATCCGCAAGGCGATCGAGCGCTGTTATCCCGCAAAGTAGTCTTCCCGGGGTCCGCACACGCGTATGGGTTCCCTCAGAGAACGCCTCCAAGAGATCCTCATCAAGAACAAACTGATCTCCGACGACGACTTGAAGCTCGCCCTCCAGGTCCAGAAGGAGCACGGCGGCAGGTTGAGCGACGTCCTCGTCAAGCTCAACCTCATCGGAGAAAAGGACCTCCTGCTCGCCCTGAGCGAAGGCCTGGGCTTCCCGCCGATCTCCCTGTCGCGCTTCAAGATCGACGAGGAGGTCTTGAAGCTCGTGCCGCGGGACATGGCCAAGCACTACCAGATCATCCCCGTGGCCAAGATGGGCCGGGCCCTGACCGTGGCGATGGCCGACCCCTTGAACATCTTCGCCATCGACGACGTCAAGACCCTGACCGGCTTTGAGATCAATCCCATCATCGCCTCCCAGAAGGAGATCCTCCAGACGATCGATCAGTACTACGACGAGCCCGCCACCCAGGTGATCGACGAGATCATCAAGGAGGTCTCGGAGATCGACATCGAGGTCATCCGGGCGGCGCAGGAGGCGGGGCCCGACACGCAGGAGCTGGTGAGGCTCACGCGCGAGGCCCCCGTCATCAAGATCACGAACCTCATCCTCGAGCAGGCGATCGAGATGGGCGCCAGCGACATCCTGATCGAGCCCTCCGAGCGCACGATGCGCGTGCGGGTGCGCATCGACGGGCTCCTGCGCGAGATGGAGCCGCCGCCCTTGAAGTTCCACGCGCCCATCGTCTCCCGCATCAAGGTCGTCTCGGAGCTCGACATCGCGGAGCACCGCCTGCCGCAGGACGGCCGCTTCAAGATCAAGATGCCGGACCGCTTCGTCGACTTCCGCGTCTCGATCCTTCCGACCTTTTACGGCGAGAAGGTCGCCCTGCGCATCCTCGATAAGAGCACCGCGACGCTCGACATCGACCGCCTGGGGTTCGACAACCAGACGCTGGCGACGGTCAAGGCCTCCAGCGACCGGCCCCACGGGATGATCATCGCCTGCGGCCCGACGGGCAGCGGCAAGACGACGACCCTGTACTCCATCCTCAAGTACGTCGACAGCCCCGAGGACAACATCGTCACCGTCGAGGACCCCGTCGAGTATCAGATCGAGGGGATCAACCAGGTCTCGATACGCCCCGAGATCGGCCTCACCTTTGCCAGCTGCCTGCGGTCGATCCTGCGCCAGGACCCGGACGTGATCATGGTCGGCGAGATCCGTGACTTCGATACCGTGGACATCGCCATCAAGAGCGCGTTGACCGGGCACCTGGTCTTGACCACGCTGCACACGACGACCGCGGCGGGTTCCATCGTCCGTCTGGTCAACATGGGGGTGGAGCCTTTCCTGATCACCTCTTCCGTTATCTGCGTGGTGAACCAGCGCCTGGTGCGCAAGGTCTGCG
>CAZDLS010000110.1:0-5469 GCA_964506425.1 uncultured Planctomycetia bacterium
CATCAGGACGCGGGACCTCGTGATAATGGGCATATCGCGAATCGACGTATCCTATCGGCCTTAAAACGATCTCTCGGGCAAGAGCGCCGCTGTCCTCAACCGCCATACATCCTCCTCCTATTCACCATCTCATGGTCAGGGAACCAAAGACCATTCTTCCCGGGGACCTTAAGTCCTCGCAGGCCTCGTTGGGAACGTCGTATCGCGCGTCAAAGACGTTCTCGCAGACCACGGAGAGCTCGATACCCCTCTGCCACTTCTTCGCTATCCGTAGATCGCAGACGCAGCGGTCCTTGAGCTTGTCGGTGTTCTCGTTGTCGGCGTACATCGGACCGACATAGCGCAGGCAGACCGACAAAGAAAGCAGCCGTGGGGCCTCGAAGGTAATTCTCGCGTTGGCCAGATGCTCCGCTTGCAGGGCCAGATGATTCCCGTCGAGAGCGGCATTAGAGGACTCCTCTTTGACCCGGGACTCATGGAAAAAATAACCCGCAGAACAGGACCACTCCCTGTTGATCCTGTATCTTAAGTCCGTCTCCACGCCGAGCATCCACACCTTATCGATGTTATCGTACATGGACGTGCTGGTCGACAAGGTGCGCGTGCTGATGAAATCCTCCCCCCGGCTGTAAAAAAAGCTCGCGCGCCCCTCCCAGCCGCCCGGGAAGCGATGGTCCACGCCTATCTCATAGGAATCCAGGGTCTCCGGCTTCAAGTCCGAATTGTTATAGACGGTCTTCGAGGGCCGGGCCAGCACCATGTACAGCTGCTTGAGGTCCGGCGCGTGAAAGGCCCTTCCGAAGGAGGCCCGCAGGGTGGTCGCTTCTCCCGGGTGATACACGAGGCTGACCGTCGGGGAAAGCGATGTCCAGTCCTGCGCGTCATAAGCGTAGGAAAAAGGAGGCACCTTAGGCATCTGTCCCGTGTCAAAGACCCAGCCCTTATGGCTCCTGCAATAATCCTCTCTCAGGCCGAAAGAAAAAACAAGGCTGTCCTCCCAAAACCGCGATTCGTTCTGCAAAAAAACGGCGACGAGCTCCTGGCGGCCGTTGGCCTCGGAGCGTCGCGCGCTCTTCTGATAGATGTCTTCCAGGTGGATCCTTCCGTTCTTGTAATCGACGCCTGCGGTCAATCGCTGCGCCTGCCCCCAGTCAAGGTCCATCTCCGTCAGGAGACCCACGTACGTGTGGTCGATATCCTCCTTCATGTTCAGGAAATTATAATTCGGCCCGGTGTCAAAATCCCTCTCCCAGTCCTGGTCATTGACGAAAAGGGAGCCTTTAAGCCTCATCTTGCCGATAGAACGCTCATACGTCGCATGGCCCACGTTCGCGCTGTCGTGGATGTTGAAATATTCCCGCCCCCTGCACGAAGCGTCGTCATCATGCCAGAAGCCCACCGTGAGACGGGAGTCAACGTCTATGGGGTATCCGATCTTCAGAAAGGCGTTCCAATCCTCAAGGCCGCGCCGGACGGAGTATGACATCGGGTCCTTTTCTGGGATGTACCCCGCGCTCTTCAGGACGCTGCCGCCGGCATAATAGGAATACGTATCGGACCTGCCCCCTTGAAGAAAGAGCGTGGACCACGTGTCCAGGCTCCCGCCCAGCCCTCTTAAGGTCGTCTCACTTCGTTCTTTCGCTTCCTTGGTGATGATGTTTATCGCCCCGCCCATGGCGCCGGACCCGTACAGCGTCGAGAGCGGCCCATGCACGCACTCTATCCTCTCGATGACCTCCACGGGGATCATCCTCCACTCTACCCGGCCCTGCCATGCCGAGTTCACGGGGATACCGTCGATCAGGACTAATGTCCTTTCCTGGCCCGGGACGCCCCTCAACGTTACCTGGGGTTTCATGCCCTGGTAGATAGAGTCCCCTACGACGTTGATCCCGGGCATATAGTGGAAGACCTGATCGAGCGTCCGGGCGCCCGTCTCCGCAATCTGCCTTCCCGTGAACACGGTGACCTTGCAGGGCGCATCCTTTAAAAGAGTCGCTTGCCGCGCGGGGGTGACGACGATCCTCTCCAGCTCGACCGCATCCGCCTGTGCCCGGCCCTGATCCTCTTGTTGCGCCGCCCCACAAGGCCGTATCAAGACCGGCAAGATGACCCACAGCAGAAGTAACGGCCTCATGTCACAACGCAGCATACCCTCTTCCTTCCCTTCACCCGACCGACGATGATCTGAGGAACCATGAATATTACGTTTTTTGAAATCGTGTTACGATTGAACAAAAAAATATTACGCCCTTCCTTGTCTAATGGACGATCAAAAATCGCGGTTATTATATCATATCCGCCCGCCGCTTCAAGGATTATATGGAGGCGGTGCAGGCGCCGGCGGCTCCTGCTGCGAAGGAGGCGTCGCCGGGGCCGAAGGCGCCTGCGGCAACGTCTGTGCGTCCGAGGAGAACGCGAGATACCCCATGGCGACCATGTTGAGCCCGGGGACCAACATGAAGAGCCCTACCCAGCCCGGCTTGTCCCGGGCTTCGGCCACGCCCCACCAGAGCACACCCACGGCGACGATGTTGACATAAGGCACCAGGACGAGCAAGGCCCACCACCACGCCTTTTGGGCGATCTCAGCCAGGAGAAAGAGGTTCAAAATCGGCACCCATGCGTGCCAGGCGTTCTCGCTGCAAGAGGCCTTCTGGGCGATCAGCTGAAGACAATACGATGTATACACATAAACGACCGCGACCAGGACGAGGATCACGTAAAGGAAGGTCATGGAAGAGGCGATGCCCGCAAGGGCCTTATGTTTCTGCGAGACCCTGGGAAACTTGGCGGCCGCGCTCCCGGAACTCCCCGACGTCGGAGGGCTATAGCTGGTGTACGCCGGCGGCGCCGCCGGGGTCCTGCCCTCGCACCCATCGCCCAGGGCCAAGGAAAAGGTCTCGCCCGCGTAACGGAGATCCACCGAAGAGTCCCCGATCGCGACGACCGTGGCCCCCGAGATCTCGTCTCCGACGGCGACGATCTGGTCGTTGATGATGGCAATGGGCTTCTCTGTGATCATCGTGCCCTGTATGCACAAGGCCGGCCTCTTCTCGGCAAAGAGCTGCGTCCCGCCCGCCGCGACAAGCGCGCACACGACAAGCGCCCCCCCAACACATCTCGCGATCGCTCTCATAAGGACTCCTTTATTTTCTCTTTTCATACTCCTCGGCTGCGGCCCGCGCCCGGCGCAATCCTTCCTCAGGGCTTATCCCCTCTAACACCTCGAACTTCTCCTTCAGCTGCGCCTCGCTCGGCCAATACCTCGGCGGACCACCGATATCCTTGTACCTGGCCCGGACCATCTTCCACTCTTCGCCACGCGAGACAAAGCCAAATTCCTCCGGCGACCCCATCGCGTCCAAGGCGCTCGTATCCGCCAGGACACAATAAATATAGTCCCCGGTCACGCCGGGTTTAGCAGGATAGGCGCACAGGCCGGTCCGGACGCGCCGGTCCAGCGGCCCGCCGCCCGGTCCCCCCGCGATCTCACAGAAGAAATATCCGCCGTCGGGCTCGGCGTCCGCGTGCCCATCCCATGCCCAATAGAGGTCCGAGTCCGCCTCAGAGCCGACCGCCTCGAGCACCTGCTCAAAGGAACCGTACCGGCCGGTTTCCATATAATAAAAAGCACTGTAGCTCTGAAACTTCCTCAGGTCGGCCTTGACCTTAACCTCATAGGCCTCTTGGGGGACCAGCAGGGCGTCCGCGCAGCCGCCGATGCAGATAAGGACAACAAGACCGATACGCCTGAGCACAGATCCCCTTCCTCAGAGACGCCGTGGAAATATGACTTATTCTAACACAAGACGCAAAATTAAAACAACGGGAAAACAAAAGAGGCGGGACCGGCGGCGGGGCGTTTCTGCGTTCGGTGTTGACAGGCGTTAGAAGTAACGGTATACTTTTGTCCGCTGCCGGGATGGTGAAATTGGCATACACATAGCGTTCAGGGCGCTACGCCTTCACGGGCTTAAGGGTTCGACTCCCTTTCCCGGCATTTTTCTTTCCTATATCGCGTCGATATAGTCCGCAAAGCTGACCTCCTGCCCGATCTCCTCTTTCGTCGCCTTCAGCCGTTCTCCGTAATACGGGTGCGTCCGAAAATAAGACAGAGGCCGCAGCGGCTCCTTGCGTTGGCGCTCCTTGAGCCGCTCGAGAAAACGGACCATCCCCTTCGGGTCATAGCCGGCGCGCTGGGCATAGCGCGCGCCGAACCGGTCCGCCAACAGCTCGTCTTCCTTGGCGTACGCCATCATCAGCGACGCGTAGGCCAACTGCGTCCCTCTGGCAAAGTCGCCGCCGCCCGACTGGGCCGACAGAAGACCCAGGATGTTGTAACCCCAGATGGCCTGCAGCCTCTTGATCTGGTGGCGCGCCACGATGTGCGCCACCTCGTGCCCCAGGACCGCCGCAAGCTCATCATCCGTGTCCGCTATCTCCATCAGCTTCCTGAAGACATAGACATAACCGCCCGGCAGGGAGACCGCATTGACCATATCCTTGTCTTTCTCGTCCTCGATGACCCGAAAGCGGTAAAAGATCTCCTGCCGGTCGGCGGCCGCCGCGATGCGGCTGCCCACGCGCTGCAGCCGCTCCTCCTGGGCGGGGTCCATGACGGGCCGATACTCCTTTTCCATCTGCTGGGCCAGGGAATCGCCGATGGCGACCTCCCGCTCCGTCGAGTAGAACATCAGGTCCTGCTCCCCGGTCGCCACGTTGAACTCCGTGGTGGCGCACCCCCAGAGGCTGGCCGCGCACAGGAGCAGGAAAAGCGTTGCCCCCGCCTTCTTAAAGAGCCGGGCCATCTTGGCCAAGGGCAGACCCACCACGTTAAAATAGCATCCTTCGATCCGCCGTATAAAAAGCCCGCCGTGCCCCTGGATATCGAAGGCACCGGCCTTGTCGAGCGGCGAGACCTTTTTGAAGTAGGCCGTGATCTCCCTGTCCGTCAGCGGCTCCATGAAGATCTTCGTCCGGGCCGAATCTACCCACTCCCGCCGGCGGCGCGCATCGACCAAAGCGATGCCGGAGTACAAGACGTGGGGTCTGCGCGAAAGGCGCCTGAGCATCCGGCGGGCGTCCTTCATGTCCTTAGGCTTGCCGCAGACGCGGCCTGCCTGCACCACGAACGTGTCGCAGGCCACGACCCACCCCCTGCGCACGCGGCCGGCCACGTCGCGCGCCTTGAGGAGCGCATTGGCCCTGGCCGTTGCCTCCGGCGTACGGCAAGAGCCCGGCCGCTCCCGCACGCGCGGCACGACGACCCGGAACCTGATCCCGAGCCGCCTGAGCAACTCCCTGCGCGCCTTCGACTGTGAGGCAAGGATAATGGGTGTCTTCATCGATTTTGGGCGGCGCCGGCGAGGTGACCGGTCGAGAACGCCGCCTGGAGGTTGAAGCCGCCGCTTGTCGCGGCCAGGTCCAGGACCTCGCCGCAAAAATAGATACCCGGCACCTTGCGCG
>CAZDLS010000111.1:0-2463 GCA_964506425.1 uncultured Planctomycetia bacterium
CCATGATGTTCTCGGCCACGGTCAGCCGCTGGAAGACGGAACTTTCCTGCGCGAGGTAGCCGATCCCCACGTGCGAGCGCCGGTGGATGGGCATGCGCGTGATCTCGTGGTGGTCGAAGACGATCTGGCCCGCCTCGGGCGGGATGATGCCGACGATCATGTAGAAGGTCGTCGTCTTGCCGGCGCCGTTGGGCCCCAAGAGACCGACGATCTCCCCGCGCTTGACCTCGATGTCGACCTCGTCCACGACGCGGCGGCCGTGGTAGCTCTTCACCAGTCCCTTGGCTTCCAGAAGATGCATCATGGCGCGGCCGGTAGGTCGGCCTCCCCCTCGCCTTCGGTAAAAAGGATGAGCTTGGGCCGGCCGGTCAGGACGACCTTGCGCTCGGCGTTCGTGAAGACGGCGCCGTCGCTGTAAGAGGTGTTCCCGTCGCGCCGGATCTGGACGTTGCCGTCCGCCTCGATGCGGTCGATCTGGCGCGTCTCGGTGTCGAAGCGGACGGTCATCTTGTCGGCGATCAAGACCCCCTGGTCGCCCTCGGAGGCGACCTTCACGTTGTCATGGAAGACCGCCACCTGCTCGTCGTAGTTCAATTGCATCGGCCCGTCGCAGGTGATGATGAGCTTGCCCGGCCCGCCGAACGGCTGCTCCAGCGCCTTGGGCGGTCCGGGAGCGGCCTGCGGCCCTTCCTTCTCCTGCTCGAGCGTCAGGATGACGTCTTTTTCGAAATTCGCGATCTTGGCGTCGGGCTCGGCCTTAAGGCCCGTGCCTACCGCCGTCAGGTTCTCGCGCTGCACCTCGACCTTTTCGTCCGTCGTGATGACGCGCTGCGTCTGCGACCAATCGAGGACCTCGGTGTTCAGCGTGAGGCCGCCGTCCGTCACCGCCCGCACGTTATCGGTCAGGCGCACGACCCCGGTCTGCTTGTCGAAGTTCCCGTGGTCCGCCGTGACGACGAGGTTCTCCCTGTCCCCGAACATGCGGGCCGTGATGTCGGTAATCTTGATCTCATCGTCCATCATGTCCATCGAGGCGCCGGCCACCTCCCAGGTCTTCTGGCCGTTCGCGCCGTAGCCGGTCAGGTTGAAATCTTCCATCTGCTGGGGTTCGGAGGACGCCGGTATCTCGCCCGCCCCGTAGACCGGCAAAGCCGTCAGGGCCGAGGCGACAAGAAGAAACGTACAAAACGTAAGCTTATTCATAGATTTTTAGGGCCCGGGGCCAGAGCCCCTTGCACCGCAGGATCAGCTCGACCACTTCGCGCACCGCGCCGCGGCCGCCCTCCCTGCGTGTCACGTAATCGGCGGCCTGCTTCACCTCGGACGCCGCCTGGGCCGGGGCCGCGGCGACACCCGCCCGGCGCATCACGGCGAGGTCGAGCAGGTCATCGCCCATGAAGCAGACGTCCCGGTCGCGCAGGCGGTATCTCTTCAGGATCTTCTCATACGCCTTCGTCTTGGGCAGGATGTTCTCGTACACCGCCTCCACGCGCATGTCCCGGGCGCGCGGCTTAAGGCTTCGCGAGCCCTTGGCGGTGATCAGGACGGTCTTGATGCCCATGCGCCCCAAAAGGTACACGCCGAGGCCGTCCTGGACGTCGTAGAAGCGCGCGTCGGCGCCGTTCGAGTCATAGACGATGCGGCCGTCCGTCAGGACGCCGTCGACGTCGAGAAGCAGAAAGCGGACCTTCTTGAACCGGGCGCGCGCGGAAGCGGTAAGTCTTTTCATGGGGTATTAGACGAGTCCGGCCTTCAGGAGATCCTGGACGTCGAGCAAACCGGTAGGCCGTCCCTTCGCGTCCACGACCGGGAGTTCGTCGATGTGCTTCTCTTTGAGGATGCGCAAGGCCTCGCTCGCCAGGCGCTCGGCCGCGATCGTCGTGGGCCGCTTGGTCATGACGTCCTTGACAGGACACGTCAACAACTGCCGGTCGGTCTTCAGGTGGCGGCGCAGGTCGCCGTCGGTGAAGATACCGGTGAGGCGCCCTTTCTTGTCCACGACGCTGGCGGCGCCGGCCCGGGCCTCGGTGACGGCGACCAGGACATCGCGCACGAGGTCCCCTTCGCGCACGACACAGTTCGCCGGCCCTTGACGCATGATGTCTTCCACCTTGAGGAGCAGCTTCTTGCCCAGCGCCCCGCCCGGGTGGAAGAAAGCGAAGTCCTTCTCCTTGAACCCCTTCTTCTCGAGCAGGCACACGGCGATCGCGTCGCCCATCGCCAGGGCCGCGGTGGTGCTCGCCGTCGGCGCGAGGTTCATCGGGCAGGCCTCCTGGGTCACGGAGACGTCGAGGACCGCGTCGCTGTGGCGCGCGAGCGTGGACCGGGTATTGCCGGTGAGCGCGATGAGCCGCGTGCCGAGCTTCTTGATGAGCGGCAAGAGGCGTATCACCTCTTCGGTCTCGCCGGAGTTGGAGATCGCGAGGATCACGTCGTCCTTCGTCACGCGCCCCAGGTCCCCGT
>CAZDLS010000111.1:2473-5468 GCA_964506425.1 uncultured Planctomycetia bacterium
GTGCTGGTGGGCCGGCCGGTGATAGCGATGATCGGCACTCCCATATGGACCAAGGCGGGCAACAGCCGCACCACTTCTTCCGCCTCGCCACTGAACGACAGCACCAAGAGGGCATCGTCCGGATGAATCCGGCCCAGGTCCCCGTGGATCGCCTCGGCCGAGTGAAGGAAAAGGCTCGGCGTGCCCGTCGAGGAAAGGGTGGCGCTGATCTTCTGGCCGATGATGCCGCCCTTGCCCATCCCGGTCACGATGACGCGGCCGGGACACTTGAAGAGGATATCGATAGCCGCGTTGAACTCCTTGCCCAGACGCCGCGCCAGCCGCGAAACGGCCGACGCCTCTATCTCCAGGACTCTCTTGGCCTGCGCTAAATACATCACCGCACCTTGTGTTGGAGGGCCAACGCGTCAAAGGCCTTGAAGACGGGCAGGGCCGCCTCCAGGTCCTTCAGGGAGATCATGTTCGGCCCGTCGCACGGCGCCCTGTCCGGCCTCTCGTGGACCTCGATAAAGATACCGTCCGCGCCGAAGGCGACCGCCGCCCGCACGAGCGCGGTCACGTACCGCCGCTCGCCGCCGCTCGCCGCCCCGCGGCCGCCGGGCAGCTGGACGCTGTGCGTGGCGTCAAAGATGACCGGGTATCCGAGCTCCCGCATGATGGCCAGGCTCCTGAAATCCACGACGAGGTTGTTGTAGCCGAACGAGGTGCCGCGCTCCGTCAGGAGGATCCGGCGGTTGCCGCTGTCCGCGACCTTCCGGACGGCCTCGGCCATGTTCCACGGCGCGAGGAACGGCCCCTTCTTGATGTTGACGACCTTCTTCGTCTTGGCGGCCGCCACGAGCAGGTCTGTCTGGCGGCTCAAAAAGGCCGGTATCTGCAGGACATCGAGGACGGCGGCGGCGCTGCCGACCTCGCTGACCTTGTGGACGTCGCTGAGCAAGGGCAGGCCCAACTCCCTCTTGACCTTGGCGAGGATCTTGAGCCCCTGGGCCGCCCCGGGCCCGCGGTAGGAGGAGAGCGAGGTGCGGTTCGCCTTATCGTAGCTCGACTTGAAGATAAGCCCCACGCCCGCGCGGCCGCACATCTCTTTCAGGCGCGCCGCGTGCCTCAAGACGCTCTTCTCGCTCTCGATGACACAGGGCCCGGCGATCAGCACGAACGGCCGGCCGGCGCCCATCACGACGTTTGCGATCCTGACCTCTCGCGAGCGCGTCATGCCCCCTCTTTCGCCTTGTTCTTAATGTCCAACAGCGCGCGGACGCGCTCTAAGTCCTCGCGCGTGTCCACGCCGATCGACTCGTGCTTAGTCTCCATCACCCGGATCGGGAAACCGTGCTCGAGGATCCGGAGCTGCTCGAGCCTCTCGAACTCCTCGAGCCGGGTGGGGCTCAGCTTCTTATAGGTGAACAGAAATTCCTTGGTATAGGCATACAGGCCTATGTGCTTGTAGTGCACGCGCATGCCGGGCTCGTCGTCGCGCACGAACGGGATGGGGCAGCGCGAGAAGTAGAGGGCGTTGCCCTTCTTGCCGACGACGACCTTGACGACGTTGGGGTCCGCGATCTCCTCCTCGTGCTCGATGCGCTTCATCAGCGTCGCGCAGACGAGGCCCTCCGTGTTCAGGAGCGGGTACGCCGCGTCGTCGATCATCGACGGGTGGATGAGCGGCTCGTCGGCCTGGATGTTGACGACGACCTTGACGTCGAGGTCGGCCACGACCTCCGTGATGCGCTCGGTGCCGCTGCCGTGCCCCTTGGCCGTCATGACCGCCTTGCCCCCGAAGCCCCGGACCGTCTTCACGATGCGCTCGTCGTCGCAGGCGACGATCAGGTCGTCGAGGGCCTTGGCCTTCGACGCGTTCTCCCAGACGTGCTGGATCATGGGCCTGCCGTGGATGTCGGCCAGGACCTTGCCCTCGAAGCGCACCGACGCATAGCGGGCGGGGATGACGCCGACGGCCTTCATGACAGCCTCTCCTGGATGCGGTGTGCCATGTCGGAGATCTCCTGCGGGGTGGCCACGGCCACGCCGACCTTGCCCACGACGATGCCGGCCGCGACGTTCGCGATCTCGGCGGCGTCCTCCATGCGGACCTTGGAGGCCAGCGCGAGCGTGAAGACGGCGATGACCGTATCGCCGGCGCCCGAGACGTCGAAGACCTCCTGGGCCACCGTCGGGATATGCGTGACGCGCCGCCCCTTGAAGAGCTTCATGCCCTTCTCGCCCTGGGTGATCAGGACGCCCTGGGCCCCGCTCATCTGCAACAGCTTGCGCCCCGCCCTGTCGACGTCGGCGTCGGTGACGATCTTGATGCCGGCGCCGGCCGAGGCCTCCTTCTCGTTGGGCGTCATGGCCGTGATGCCCTTGTAATAGCCGAAGTGCTCGATCTTCGGGTCCACGGTGACGATCTTGCCGTTACGCCGGGCGGCCGCGATCACGCCCTTCAGGACGGGCGGCGTCACGACACCCTTTCCGTAATCCTCGACGATAACGGCGTCCACGCCCGGCATCGCGCGCCGCACCGCCGCCAGGAGCCGGCGGCTCGTCGCCGGCGTCACCGGGTGCGTCTTCTCCCAGTCCACGCGCACGACCTGCTGGTGCGCGGCGATGATGCGCGTCTTGACCGTGGTCGGACGCCCGATCTCGCTCATGACGCCCTCCACGTCGATCCCCCGGTCGCGCAGGCACCCCACGAGGGACGCCGCGTGCATGTCCTCGCCGACGAGGCCGCAGAGGGCCGCCCGGCCGCCGAGTGACGCGATATTGTTGGCGACGTTCGAGGCGCCGCCGGGCATGTACGAACGGTCCTGCGCCCAGACCACCGGCACCGGCGCCTCGGGCGAGATGCGCTCGGCGTTGCCCCAGACGAACTCGTCGAGGACGAGGTCCCCCACCACCAGAACGCGGGCCTTCGCAAACCGTGCCAAGATCTTCTTCACGCCCTTCGCGGTCATCGTCTTGACCCCCCTTTTTCCAGGATCGCCGCGACCAGTAA
>CAZDLS010000112.1:0-1300 GCA_964506425.1 uncultured Planctomycetia bacterium
GCCTGAGCCACATCAACGATCCGTCCCTGAATATCGTCACGCTGGAAGATCCCATCGAATATCAGATGGACGGCATCAACCAGCTCCAGATCAATCCGCGCGTGGAATTGACGTTTTCCAACGGCCTGCGTTCCGTCCTGCGCCAGGACCCCGACGTGATCATGGTCGGCGAGATCCGCGACGTCGAGACCGCCCAGATCGCGGTGCGCGCGGCGCTCACGGGACACCTCCTTTTGAGCACCTTGCATACGAATGACGCGGTCTCGAGCCTCACGCGTCTCTTCGACATGGGGATAGAGCCGTATTTCGTCGCCGATACCCTGCGCGCGGTGGTGGCCCAGCGACTGGTGCGGCGCGTCTGCCCGGCCTGCCGGACGCTCGCGCCGCCGACCGAACAGGAGAGGACCCTTTGGGGCCGGGAGCGCATCCCGGAAGGCACGGCGTGGGCGCGCGCACAGGGTTGTCCCGCGTGTCAGGAGACGGGTTTTCAGGGACGCATCGGCCTCTACGAGATCTTTCTCGTAACCGACGACATCCGGGATGCCTTCACGGTCAAGGAGCCTTCGCTCGCGCTCTTGCGCCAGGCGGCGCACCGGCAGGGCATGGTCACGCTGCTTGACGACGGATTGGCCAAGGTGAACGCGGGCATCACCACGTCGCAAGAGGTGCTGCGCGTGGTCCGTCACGAGGCGTCATGAGCCTGTACTTTTATAAAGCGCGGGACTCTCACGGGGCGTTGGCGGCCGGCGAGATCGAGGCGGCGCGCCGGGAAGACGCCGTGGCGGCGTTGCGCGAAAAAAATCTTTTTCTGCTTGAGATCGGTGCGACGCGGCCGCCGGGCCCGCGCGGCCGCCGGCCCTGGGGACGCGATACACGCGCCGAGCTCGTCGTCTTTTCGCGTCAGCTGGCGCATCTTTTGCGGTCGGGCATCCCCCTGGCCCGCGCCTTGCTTTTTTTGGAACATCAGGCCGCGGACGCGGCGTTTCGCCGCGCCCTTGCCTGCGTGCGTGAGGACGTGGCGCGGGGGGCGCCTTTCTGGGAGGCGCTCGCCAAGCACCCGGCCGTCTTTTCCGACGTCTACGTGAACACCGCCCGGGCCGGGGAGTCTGGCGCGGGCCTGGAGAAGGCCATGACGGGCCTCGCGGCCCACCTGGAACGCATGAGGTCGACGCGCGAGGTCCTCGTGTCCGCGTTGACGTATCCGTTGATCCTTCTGGTGACTGGTGTCGGGACCCTGGTCTTTCTTCTGGTCTTTGTCGTTCCGCGCCTGGCTTTTTTGTTCACGGAGTCCGGTCCTTCC
>CAZDLS010000112.1:1400-5357 GCA_964506425.1 uncultured Planctomycetia bacterium
TGCTCGGTCACGGGGTGGCGATCCTGGAGGCCTTGCGGATCGTCCAGGGCGTGGCGGCGAACCGCGTGGTGGCGGCCGCCTTGCAGGACGTGTATCAGGAGGTGGCGCAGGGAGGGTCGTTGCATGAAAGCCTGCGCCGCCGCCCCGTCTTTCCGGTCCTGATGGCCGATATGGCGGGCGTGGGAGAAGAGACCGGCCGGCTCAGTGAAGTCTTATTGGAGGTCTCGGCGATATTCGATGACGAGAGCCGGGAGGAGACGCGGCGCCTGCTGGGTCTCTTCGAGCCGGTGGTCATCCTCTTTCTCGCCGCGGCCGTCGGTCTCCTGGTGATGGGTATCCTGCAGCCGATCCTGAGGTTGAACCTTGAGGCGTTCTGACCGGTATCGCGCACGCCCCCTTTCCTTTGCGCCCAGGGTCTCTTGCCGCGGGTTCACCCTTCTTGAGATCATCCTTGCGATAGCCCTGATCGGCGCTGTCACGGCTGTGGTCTTTGTGGTCCTGAGCCGGTCGTTGCGCGCGGCCGCGTTGACCGAAGGTAAGACGACGGCGATGCTGCTGGCCCAGGCGCGCCTCGCAACCCTCCTGGATTCTCCCCTGGTCCCCAAAGAGCAGGAAGAGGTCTTTGACCCGCCCTTTGACCGGTTCTTTTGGCGGGTGGAAGCCGGCACGCCTCTTTCGGAGGATCTGGTCCCCGTCACCGTGACGGCGGGCGATACGAAAGATCCCCCAGGCCGTTCTTCAGCCTTCTTTACCTATTATTATAAGCGAGCACACGATGAGGCATCTGAGAGGTGACAGGGCCTTTGTCCTCTTTGAGGTCATCTTGGCCGTGGCGATCGGCGGCCTGGTGTTCCTGGTCCTGATGAACGGGTTTTCTTCAGTGACACAGGGCTACCGCCGGATCCTCTCTGCGCCCGATGCCCGCGTGAGGCTCTTTGCAGCGCTTCTGGGGGAAGACCTGAGGTCCGCCTATAAGGAAGGCGGCCGGCAGGAGGGGGGTCAGGAGGAAGACGGCCAGGAGGCTGTCTTTTCTTTTACGGCGCGGCCGGTAGAGGTATGTTTTGTCCGTACCCGTCCCTTGGGGAGCCGCGCCGAGGTTGACGTTGCAGACGGCCTGATCCGTGTCTGCTATGGTTGGTCGTCTTCAGCGGCGGGCGAGGGGAAGCTTACGCGCCGGGTATACGGCCGGACCGCCGGAGCAGAGGCGCCGGACAAAGAGCGCGTCCTGTTGGAAGGGCTGGCCGCCATGCGGTGGAATTATTACGATGGGATGCAGTGGTCCGCGGCATGGGGTTCTGCTGAGCGGCTGCCGCGTCTGGTGCGGGTCGTCTTTTCCATTGTCCGGGAGAGGGGGCGTTTAAAGAATTATGAGACGGTCTTTGAGCTTCCGGCGGCCTGAGTCGTCCCAGGAGAGGCGGCTGCAGCGCCGCCAGGGGTCTATTCTGGTCTTGACGCTTTGGCTGCTGTTTTTGTTTTCCCTGCTCGCGGCGCAGGCGTCGTGGCGCGTGCGGCAGGACCATCGCTTCTTCCGGCGGGATGAGCATATCTTGCAGTCCTATTACGCGGCCCGTACCGGTTTGCATGCGGCGTGGGATGCGTTCAGAGAGGCGCGGTCGCAGGCCTCCGGCATCGAGGGCATGGCGGGGTGGGCCCGCGATGACAGGCCGGACGGCGGGGTGGTGCGCTATCTGGAATGGGAGGATGCGCAGGGTCGTCCTGCCGGCGCCTGCCTCGTCCGGGTACAGGACGAGCATTCTTTTTTGCCGGTTTTGGCGGTCGGGCGCGAGACCTTAAAGCGTTTTGCCGGTTCTTTTTCCAGAAAGGCCATCGAGCGTCGCGACGAAGGGGATCCGGTCCCGGAGGAGGTCTTGGCCGCAGGCCGGGGGGTAGAGGTCTTGCAGGGGCTCTTTGTCTTCGATGAAGAGGCCTTCCACGGGGAGGACACGGACGACAATTTCCTCCTTGACCCCTGGGAGGACGACGGGGACGACCGGCCTCCTCCTGACAATGCCGACCACGTCCTGGACTTAGGGGCCAAGGGTTTTGCGACGGTCTGGACGGACGGCACGGTGAACGTCAATACAGCCCCTCCCGAGGTCTTGCGCGTCCTGCCGGGCATGTCGGCCGACGTCTTGGAGGCCGTCCTCGCGGCACGGCAGCGGCAGCCGTTGGCGGCCCCCGGGGACCTGGCCGGCCTGGCGCCGGTCACCGATGCGGTCTTCGCTCAGCTTGCCTCTTGGGCGGCGTTCTCAACGGATGTCGTGCGCGTCACCGTGACCGGCCGCGGCGCCGGTTCGCCTTTCGTGTACACCCTGACGGCGGTCACGGACATCTCGAGCGGCGTCCCGCGGGTCCTGTGGTGGCGCGAAGGCAGCGCGTCCGCCGAAGGGCGGTGGGTCGAAAAGAATGCTTGACAAATACAGGGAATGCGGTAATAATATTTTCTGTAGTACTTAAAGTAATTACTTTAAGTAATATACCTATGATGTTTTCCGCCATCCCCAAGCACCTCATCTCGGCCAAGGACGCCGCCCGGCGTTTCGGCCTGCCGTATCCGACCCTCAACCACTACACCAATCTGGGGCTCTTCCGCATCGTCAAGAAGGGGAACAGGCGTTTCTACGACGTCCAGGAACTCCAGAAGAAGCTGCGCGTGATCGCGCGGATGAAGGACGACGGCTATCCGTTGCACCTCATCCGCAAGAAGCTGACAGGGTGAACATGACCGTGATGGAGCGTTCCAGCAAAAGATTGATCGGCGCCAAGGAACTGGCGCGCCTCACGGAGGTCTCCTACGCGGCGATCAACAATTATACGGACATGGGCCTTCTGGACGTCGTGGCGCGGCGCCACCGCCTGCGCCTCTACGACGCGGCGGTCGCCAAGGAGCGGCTCCTGATGATAGCCCGTTTGATCAGCGAGGGGTACACGCTGCGCATCATCAGCAAACTTTTGAGGGGGGATGGCCGTGCGCGATAGGGTCAAGCGTTTTCGTTTCGTGTTGGTGTTTCCCTTGTTGGGGGGATTCCTGGCGCTGGGAAGCCTTCAAGCCGCCGAGCCCAAGGAGGAGACCGTCCAGGTCCAGGAGATCGTCCAGGTCGAGCGGCCCGCGGTGGCGGGCCGGATCTTTGACGTGGACGTCCCGATGGACAACTACCTCTTTGCCAAGGCCGCTGCCGCGATCTTCGGAGGCAGCTGGGGCCGTGCGGCCCAGACCCCTGAAGAGCTGGAAGAGAGGACGTGGGAGGACCTGATCCTTTCTTACGAGGCGTTCCGCCGCGGGATCGAGGTGCCGCAGGAGAAGGTGGAGGAGGAGGTCGGTAAGTTGCTCAAGGGTGAGAAAGCGGCCTTTGACTGGAAGCAAGACCGGCAGGCCTTCGAGGATTGGGTCCGGGAGCGCGTGGGCGAGTCCGCCCTCCTCTTTGAGAACCAGTTAAAGCATTTGATCCAGCTGAAGATGCTCCGGGACGAGGTGCGCGAGAGCTTTGACCCCAAGGTGACGCAGGAAGAGGCCCTGGCCAAGTACATCACCGAATACAACTCGCTCGAGTTGCAGCTGGCGCGTTTCGACGCGCTCAAGGATGCCCAGGAGTTCCTGGACCGGGCCACGAAGAAACCGAATCTTTGGGACCGGGAGTTCAAGAAGAACGAGAAAAACAGGGACTACGTCAAGACGACCGGTTTCGTCTCCTTCGAGTGGCTGATGGAGGCGTGGAAGATCCCCCGCAAGGACCTGGACGCCATGCTGGAGGAGGAGGCGGGGGCGTTCTACGGGCCGACCCCGCTCTACAAGGGCTACGCCGTCCACAAGGTCCTCAAGAAGCGGCCGGCCGTTCCCGAAGAGTTTGATGAAAAAAAGAAAGAGCAGTACCTGACGAGGGTCAAGGAGATCAAGAAGTACAAGGAGCTCCAGAAGTGGCAGGAGCAGCTCTTTGAACTGGCGGACAAGCAAGTGTA
>CAZDLS010000113.1:0-5331 GCA_964506425.1 uncultured Planctomycetia bacterium
CGACGACTTCTCCAAGCTCACCCAGATGATCGGCTCCATCCTTAAATAATTCCCCATGGCGAAGAAGAAAAAACATAAAGACATGCGGCAGGCCGCCGGCGTGTCAGCGGCGGACGCCGCCTTGCGGGAGTCCCCGGCCGCCCCCTCCTGGAAGCAGGACGTCTATGCGCCGGTGACCCTCGCGTTGCTCGGCCTCGTCTTCGTCTACGCCTGCGTCCGCGCCGCGTCGTTGAGCATCGTCCACGACGAGGCCATCACGTATTTCATCCAGCACTTCAGGTCGTTTTGGGGCGTCTTGACCTATGCCCATCCCTTGATGCCCAACAACCACTTCCTGAACACGTTCCTCATCAAGATATTCACCGGCCTCTTCGGGTCCTCGGCGTTCGTCATCAGGCTCCCCGCCTTATTGGGCTGCGGTCTTTACCTGACGGCCGTCTACCGTATCGGCCGCGTTTTTTTGAGCGGTCCGCGTCTCTTGCTGGGGGCCGCCCTGTTGAGCCTGCATCCGTTTCTGGTGGATTTCTTTTCGTGCGCGCGGGGGTATGCGCTCGGGGTGGGGCTTTTGGCCATGGGCCTCTATTTTCTTTTGCGCCGGGTCACAGAGGCGGGTTCCCGGCGCGACACGACGAACACCTTTTGGGCCGCGTCCTTCTCGGCCTTGGCCGTCTTCGCGCACCTGACCTTTATCAATATCTACGCGGCGATGCTCTGCGTGCTGGCCGTCCTGGAGGCCCGGGAAACTTTCTTTGGGGACAGGCACGAGGGGTCGGACAAAGCCGGCCTCAAGGCTTTTTCCAAGAGGCTCTTGGTGTCGGTCGGGCCGGGCCTCTTGTTTTTGAGCGGCGTGTATGTCTTTTTTGTCCCTCACCTTTTGGGAGATGTCGAACTCAAGCTCATCAAGGCCGAGAGGATGTGGTCGCAGACCGTCATGGGGCTGGTCGAGGCCACGGCCTACGGCAAGGCGGCCTTTGCGCAGGGCGTCTTTTCGGCAGCGATCATCGTCATCCTGGCGCTGGCAGGACTTTCGTGCAGCGTCCTCGTGGTCCGCTGGATCAAAAAGAAGCCGCTGAGTCGGTTAGACCATTTTCTGCTGTGTCTGGCCGGCCTGCTCTTGATCTATTCCTTGATTTGGGTCTTCCAGCATAAAGCGCTGAAGATGGCCTATCCTTGCGCCAGGTGGGCGATCTCCTATATCCCGCTTTTTCTTCTGCTCGTCGTCGTTTTGGCCGAAGAGGCCCGGCGTAACAGGAAGGCGTTTCTGCGGGTTGCCGGGGCGGCGTTCTTTTACCTGTTCGCCTCGGCCCTGTGTTTCCACTACGCGACGTGTCTCAATGTTACCCATTTTTTCGTCTGGAAGTATGACGCGGCGACCAAGGAGATGCTCGCAACGATCTGGGACATGGAAAAAGACAAGGCCCCTGCCAGCAGATCCATATTATTGAATTGTGATTGGCTCTTTGACCCCGCTATCGGGTTTTACGTCTATACGCACAAATATTGGTGGCTGACCAGGGAAAGGCCGAAGGAAGAGAAGGATGTCGCACCGGATTACTATTATTTTTCGCAAGAGAGAGAAGACATCCTGCACATGTTGGATCTTGAGCTTATCAAGAAGTCCGGCGCCTCCGGGGCCTGGCTCGCCCGTCCCAAGAGGAGGCGCGCGCGCGCCTTAGCTGCGGCGCAGGGCGGCAACGTTTCTGTCGACGGCAGGAGCGCGGCAGAGCGCGACAAGGAAGAGGCCGAGAGGTTCCTGGCGACCTTCACCATGGATGACGGGCCGGCGGGCTACACGAAGCGCGGCTACGGCTGGGCGAGCGGGAAGAATTGGGAGGCGGCCATCAGCGATTTCAGCAAGGCGATCGAGCTCGACCCGGACGCCTATGCCGCGTACGTCAACAGGGGGATGGTCTACGCCAGCTTGGGACAGCTGGATCGGGCGCTCGCCGACTTGAACGAGGCCCTGCTCATCAAGCCGCGGCTGGTCGAGGGGCTCGATGCCCGCGGCTATGTCCATTACCGGAGGAAGGAGTTTGCCGCGGCGCTCAGCGATCTGGACCGGTCTATCGAGCTGGATACCGAGCAGCCGAGCGCCTACCATCATCGCGGCCTGGTCCATCTGGCAATGGGGGAGGTCGAGAACGGCCTGAAGGACCTCGACAAGGCATTGGCCCTGAAGCCGGGCTTTCCGGCTGCCGCCTATGACCGCGCCCTCGTGTATCTCAAGCAAGGCCGCCTCGAGGAGGCGGTCGTTGATCTGACGCTGACGATCGAAGAGGAGCCCCGCAACGGTCCGGCCTACCTCTATCGCGGCCGGGCCTACGATGCGCTCGGCGATACCGAGCGGGCCAGGCAGGACCTGGAGAAAGCCCGCGAGCTGGGCGCGTAGAGAAGTTTGCGTCAACGTCCTTGAGGCGGCCTCTGTTTAATGGTATGATTAAAAATAAAGAGAGACAGACCCCGCGGGACCTTCCGAGACGATAGATGCCCTACCTTGTATTCGCTCGAAAATGGCGGCCTAAGGATTTCGACGAGGTCGTCGGCCAGGAACACGTCACCAGGACCCTGAAGAACGCGGTGCGCGCCGGCAAGCTGGGCCAGGCGTATCTCTTCGCCGGGCCCCAGGGCGTGGGCAAGACCTCCTGCGCCCGGATCCTGGCCAAGGCCCTTAATTGCGCGAAGGGGCCGACCGACAAGCCGTGCGGCGCGTGCGGCCCTTGCACGGAGATCGCCGAGGGCCGCAGCCTCGACGTGATCGAGATCGACGGGGCCTCGAACCGGGGCATCGACGAGATCCGTTCCTTGCGCGAGAACGTCAAGTTCGCCCCTCTCTCCGGCACGAGCAAGATCTACATCATCGACGAGGTCCACATGCTCACGCCGGAGGCCTTCAACGCGCTCCTGAAGACGCTCGAGGAGCCGCCGCCGTTCGTGAAGTTCATCTTCGCCACGACCCAGCCGGACAAGGTCCTGGCGACCATCCTCTCGCGCTGTCAGCGGTTTGACTTCGCCCGCCTGCCGGCCCCCAAGATCGTCGAAAAGCTCAAAGGGATCGTGGTCCGCGAAGGGTTGTCCTTTCCCGAGGACGTGCTCTTCGCGATCGCCAAGGCCGCGGAGGGGAGCATGCGGGACGCGGAGTCCATCCTCGATCAGGTGGTCTCGTTTTCCTCGGGCAAGGCCGGGATGGCGGACGTGGTCCAGGTGTTAGGGGTCATCGAGCAGAAGGTCTTCTTTGATTTTGTGGAAGCGGTCACGGCAGGGGATGCGGCCGCGGCCCTGGTCTTGATCGCGGAGGTGGCAGGGCGCGGCAAGGACATGGGGTGTTTTCTCGACGGGCTCCTGGAGCATTACCGCAATCTTATGGTCCTGCGGGTAGCGCCCGGAGAGGCGGCGTTGGTCGAGCTGGCCGCGGACGAGTGCGACCGGATCCGCCGGCAGGCCGAGAAGACGGATTTGCCGCTGATCGTGACGTCGCTGGGCCACCTTTTCGTGGCCCAGGACATGGCGCGCCGGCTGCACGCACCGCGCATCGCGCTCGACGTCCTGGCGGTCAAGCTCGCGCAGCTGCCCCATAAGAGGCCTGTTGAGAAGAACCCGGCCGCGAAGGACCCGGCCGCGAAGGATCCGGCTGCGAAGGACCCGGCTGCGAAGGACCCGGCTGCGAAGGACCCGGCTGCCAAGGCGCCGGCCGCGTCCGGTGAGCGTCCATCCGGCCAGGAAGCAAAGTCCCGCTTCGCGGTCTTCAAGGAAGAGAAGGGCGCGGCGGACGCGTCCCTGACCTCGTTCCAGGAGCCGCGGTGCTCTCTGGATGCCGTGGTGGAGGCCTGGGACCGCGTGACGGCGTCCGTGGCCGCGAGGAAGATGTCCCTGGCCACGTATCTCAAGCACGGCCGCCCCGTGACGCTGGAGGCGGACCTGCTGACCATCGGTTTTGCCAAGCGCTCGGTCTTCTTCAAAGAGGCCCTGGCCCATAAGGATAACCTGCAGATCCTGGAGAAGGCGATCCAGGAGCAGTGCGGGGCGCGGCTGCGCCTCAGGCTCGGTATCGTCGAGGACCTGGAGGTCCCGCCGGAGGAGCCGCCGGTGTCCGAGGAGCCGCTCGTCAAATCTGCCCTCGACCTTTTTAAAGGCAAGATCATCAAGTAAGCATGGGCTACAGTCTGGTCACCATAGAGAGGCTGATCGAAGAGTTGATGAAGCTGCCCGGCATCGGCCGGCGCAGCGCCCAGCGCATCGTCTACCGCCTGCTCGAGACGACGCGGGAGGACGTGGGGGCGCTCAACGAGGCGATCGCCAACGTCAAGGCGACGGTCCGCTTTTGCAGCCGGTGCAACAACTTCAGCGAGAGCGAGGTCTGCGGTATCTGCTCGGACCCGAAGCGCGACCAAAAGACGATCTGCGTCGTGGAGAACCCCAAAGACGTCGAGAGCATCGAACGCAGCGGGATCTTTCACGGCGTCTACCACGTGCTCCTGGGGGCGATCTCGCCTTTGGAGGGGCGCGGCCCGCACGACCTGCGCGTCGACGGCCTCATCGACCGGGTCAAGAAGGGCGCGTTGAGCGAGGTCGTCATCGCCACGGATTCCGATACGGAGGGCGAGGCGACCGCCATCTTTTTGACGAAGCTCCTGCGGCCGCTGGGCGTCAAGGTGATGCGTATCGGCATCGGTCTGCCGGTGGGAAGCAACCTGGAGTACGCGGACCCCGCGACGCTGGCCCGCGCCCTGGAGGGACGCCGGGAGATCTGACCCTGCTTTTTTGCGCGTCCAGACCCCGTTCAAGGAAGGCGGGGTTTTCATTTGTCGTTTTGTCGGCCGGTTTGTTCTTTGAAGGAACGGGCGGGGGATGTCCGGCCTTTTCGTAACAGGAGGCATTTGGCTTGACGGTGTCGGCGTTTTGCACTATAATTTGGCTCACATTCCGACGCGACCCCGCTTTTTGACATATTCCCCCGTAGCTCAGTCGGTAGAGCGAGTGGCTGTGCGAGTCCGCCGAAGGCGGACGGGCAAAGCGCAGCTTCTCCGGGAAACCGGGGATGAAACAGCAGGAGAATTGCTGGAAGCCCAAACGTGAAGCCGTGGGTAATCAGCAGCCGAGCCCCACGAGAGGTCCCGAAAGGTTCTTCTGTCGGGGAAGGTTCAGAGACTATGCACCTGCTACCCTAACGTTAAGCCGAGGGTAAAGAGATAGTCCACTTCCGGAAGAGACTCCGGGTCGAGTGTAACCACCAGGTCCGAGGTTCGAGTCCTCGCGGGGGAGCCAATTACCCATAATATCCGAGCTTTTCGGATATTGGGGACGAAAAAGCCCTCAATGCTGAAAAGTGTTGAG
>CAZDLS010000114.1:0-5181 GCA_964506425.1 uncultured Planctomycetia bacterium
TGTCTCAAATTTGCGGTTCAAAAATGAGACAAAGAGCCTGGCTGTTTGTCTCACTTTTGGGCCTTGAGGGCGGCGAGGATCTTCTCCGGTGTTATCGGCAGCTCCTTGATCTGCACGCCGATGGCGTCGTGGATGGCGTTGGCCAGGGCGGCGGCGGTCGGCAAAAGCGAGGCCTCGCCCATGCCCTTGGCGCCGAAGGGGCCCTGGGGGTCCTTCGTCTCCACGAAGATGGACGCGATATCGACCTTGTCCGTCGAGCGCGGGATGCGGTACTTGGCAAAGCTCGGATTCAAGACCTTGCCCTCGTCAAGGCGCAGGTTCTCGTGAAAGGTGTAGCCGACGCCCATGAGGATCGAGCCCTCGATCTGGCCGTGGACGCTCTGCGGATTGATGGGGCAGCCGATGTCGTGGACATCCGTCACCTTCAGGACCTTCACCCGCCCGGTCTTCTTGTCGACCTCGACCTCGGCGATCTGCGCCTCAAAGCCGTAGCTGCCCGAGATGTTGCCCTCCCCCGTCCGGAAATCAATAGGTGTCGTCGTGGGATTGTAACTCCCCCGGCCGATCAAGAGGTGGCCGTAATCAAACGAATAGCACAGCCCGACCGCCTTATCAAAGCTCATCACGACGCTCTTGTCCGAGCGCCGCACGACCTCTTCGTCGCGGATGTCGAGGCCGGCTTGATCGAGCTTCAGCTCCCGGGCGACCACCTCGAGGATCTGACGCTTGACGTCTGCGGCGGCGTTCTTCGTCGCGTTGCCGGAGATGAAGGTAACGCGGCTGGCAAAGCTGCCCGTGTCGAACGGCGTACTCTCGGTGTCCGCGGCCTTGATGCGGATACGCTCGTAGGCCACCCCCAGCTCCTGGGCGGCGATCTGCGCCAGGGCGGTATCCGAACCCTGGCCGATGTCCGCCGCGCCGGTAAAGACATAGACCGAAGCGTCCTCCTCGACCTTGATGATGGTGCCGGCGGACTCATGCGCCTTGTACATCTTGGAGCCCATCACGTCGGCGGCGACACCGATGCCGATACCGCGCACCACGTCGCCGTCGCTCTTCGCTCCCTGGCCGTACTTCTCTTGCCAGCGGCTGGCCTCGGCGGCCCGCCGGATACACTCCTTGAGGCCATTGGTCGAAAGGACCAGTTTGTTGACGGTCACGGTATCGGGGTCCGTCGCGTTCTTCAGGCGGAAGGCAACGGGGTCCATGCCGATGCCGCGCGCCAGCATGTCCATGTGCGACTCGACGGCAAAGCCCGACTGGACCCCGCCGAAGCCGCGTATGGCCCCGCAGATCGGGTTGTTGGTATAGACGCGAAAGCCGAAGACCCGGAAATTCCGGATCTTGTAGACCATGAAGATGCGCATGATGGAGGCGGCGATCAGCGTCGGGCCGTAGCTGCAGTAGGCGCCGCCGTCCGCGATCACCTCGCCGGTGATGGCCATGAGCGTCCCGTCCGACTTTACCCCGGACTTGAGCTTGTAGATCATCGGGTGCTTGCGCCGCGTGAAACAAAACTCCTCCTGGCGGCTGCAGGCGATCTTCACCGGCAGGCCGCCGGCCTTTTTGGACAAGAGGCAGGCGGCAAAGTCCATCGGCAGCATCTCGAGTTTGCCGCCGAAGCCGCCGCCGACGTTGAGCTTGATGACGCGGATATCGGCCTGCTCCATCTGCAAGGTCTTCGCGAGCGCCTCGCGCACCTTGAAGGGCGCCTGCGTCGACGTCCACAGGGTGATCCGGCCGGTGGCCGTCTCGACCTGTCCGATCGCCACGTGCGGCTCCAGAGAGCAGTGGGCGGCGCTGGGCAGGATGAAGACGTCCTCGCGGACGTAATCCGACTCTTTAAGCGCGGTATCGGCGTCGCCGTACTGGACCGGCAGCATCACGCCGATGTTGTTCATCTTGTCATGGATCGCCGGCGCGCCGGGCTTCATGGCGGCGACGGGGTCGAAGACGGCCGGCAGGACCTCATACTGCACCTCGATGAGCGACAAGGCCTTTTCCGCCGTCGCCTCGTCCACCGCCGCCACCGCCGCGATCTCATCGCCGATGTACCGGACCTTTTCGTCCTCGAGCGGCAGCTGATCGACGGTATACGGAAAGAAGTACTCGTTGGAGCCGAACTTGATCTTCGGTGTATCGGCCGCGGTCACGACGGCCTTGACCCCGGCCAGCTTCTCGGCCTTCGAGGTGTCGAGAGCGACGATCTTCGCGTGGGCGTGGGGGCTGCGCAGCATCTTGCCCACGAGCATGCCGGGCAGGCGCATGTCATAAACGTACATCGCCTCACCCGTCACCTTGGGCCGGGCGTCGATGCGCGGCACGGCCTTGCCTACCGGACTCGTCGTCTTCCTGTTCTCGAGGTTCATGGTTCCTTTTTATGAGCGGCGGCGCGCACCGCCTCGATGATCTTGATGTAGCCCGTGCACCGGCAGAGGTTGCCGTCCAGACCCCGCTGGATCTCCTCATCCGTCGGCCGCGCCTTCTCGTCGAGCAGGGCCTTGGCGGCCAGGACCATCCCCGGCGTGCAATAACCGCACTGCACCGCGCCCTCGTCGATGAAAGACTGCTGGATAGGGTGCAGTGTGCCCTTCTCGGCGATCCCCTCGATCGTCGTGACCGCGGCCCCCTCGACGTCGGCCGTCAGCTTCAGGCACGACAGGATGTTCTTGCCGTCCAACAGGACGGTACACGCCCCGCACTCCCCCTCCAGACAACCCGGCTTCGTGCCGCAAAGCCCCAGGCGCTCGCGCAGCGTCTCGAGGAGGAGCTCGTGGTCGGGGACATCGACGCTCGTCTTGTGTCCGTTGAGGATAAAGGTGACGCTGATCATGGAGCCCCGTTCCCTGCCTTCCCGGACGACATCCCCGCAGAGGAACTTCTCAGCCGCGCGATGATCTCATGGGCGTCGTTTTCAAGGCACGTCCGTTTATGGTCGTCCAGGCGCAGGCCGGCCGTATCCTCTGTCAGCGCCGCGCCGATCTGTGCCTGCCTTATCCCCTCGGGCTTGCGCCCTTCGAGGACCTTCTCAGTCTTTTTGAGGCGCATCGGCGCCGCGACGCCCGGGCTCAGGACAAAATGCACGTCGGTAAGACAACCGTCCTTCTCCTCGGCGCTGAAGGCCACGGCCATCTCCGGGATGTCCACGGGCATGGTGCGCGTGTGGCGCAGATAAAAGGCCGCACGCCGGTACTTGAGCAGCTCGATCGTCGCGATGATAAAGGGACCTTCTGTCTTGCGCGAGACAAAGGTATCGACGGACATCTCCTTGCGGCCGGCCGGCGTCTCCAGGATGAGACGCGCCTGAAGGGACATCAGCACCGGCGGAAGGTCCGCCCAGAAAAAACGGCTCGCGATGTTGCCGCCGATCGTCGCCATGCGGCGTAACGGCGTCGTGGCCATCTGCCGGCAGGCGGCGGCCAGCGACGGGAACGTCTCGGCCACGACCGGCAGGCGCTCGAGGTCGGCGATCGGGACCATCGCGCCCAGGGTCAGCTTCGTCTTCGTCTCCTTGACGGTGCCCAGCGCCCCGATGCGCCGCAGGCTCACGACGTCATCCGGCCCCTTCTTCGTCTTCTTGAGCGTGTTGAGGAGAATAGTCCCCCCTGCCAAGAGACAGCTCTGGGGACGCTTCAAGAGGGCAAGCGCCTCTTTAAGGGACAAAGGAGCGTGATAGGTAAAAGGACACAGGTCCGGCATATTCTCTAGGCAAAACGTAAAAAGGCGCCCAGCGCGGCGGCAGCCATGATGATGACCATGGGTTCGAGCTTCGTGTACATGAAGAAGACAAAGGTAATAACGACCAGTATCAACGCGGGTCCGCGCATGAGCATCTGCGGCTGGACCGTCTTGAACGCCGCCGCGATGATCAAGGCAAAGACCGCGAGCTGGACGGCCTGGAACGCGCCTCCCACCGCCGGCACGTCGCGGTACTTCTTGTACAGCATCGAGGCAACGAGGACGAGCGTCACCGGCGCCAGGAGGTTCGCCACATTGGCGACCACCGCCCCCCACAGCCCGGCCATCTTGTTGCCGACATACGTCGCGTACTTGACCGAGATGGCGCCCGGGAACATCTTGACGATGCCGGAGATCTCGAGGAACTCCCCAGGCGTCAGCCAGTGGTAACGCTCCACGACCTCCCGCTCGGTCAACGGCAGGAACGAATACGCCCCGCCTATCGCAAAGAGGCCTATCTTGAAGAACGCCAAAAACAACTGCCAATATATCATGCGTTACCTTGTACTAGCCGCCGGCGCGACCCTTTCGAGCCGACCGTCTACCGATGTCAATGGCCTTCGCCGCGGGCCATGGCCAGGACGTGCGGGATCAAGTCCGCGATCGCCGCGAACGACTCGGACGCGCCCTGAAGGCTGCCCGGCAGATTGACGATCAGGGTCTTGCCCCGCAGGCCGCACAGGCCGCGCGACAGGCACGCACGGCGTGTCTTCTTCATGCCGCTGCGGCGCATCTCCTCGGCCAGCCCCGGCAGCTCCCTGTCGATGACCGGCCGGGTGGCCTCGGGCGTGACGTCGCGGGGCCCGGCCCCTGTGCCGCCCGTCGACAAAACGACGTCGGCCCGGGCCGAGAGCGCCCGCAGGCGCCGCGTGATCGCCTTCCTGTCATCCGGCACGAGGCCCCGGGCGACACAGCGCGCCCCGGCGTCCGCCACGAGGCGCTCCAACGCCGCGCCGCTCGCGTCCCGGCCCCGCCCCGACGCGCAGGAATCGCTGACCGTCAAGACAGCTATCCTCAGACCCCTTGATCCGACCCGCCGGCGCCTCTTCATCCTGTCCACCGCTTTCCCGAACGACCCCGCGACTGTTTCACAAATAGCTTTGAAGCTGTTCTCCTTTAGTCTTGCGCGCCGGCCTTTTCGATGATGGTGCTGATCTGCGTCTGCAGGTAGCGCTTGTTTCGCTCCGGCAGGATCTTCTGGATCTTTTCCTTGAACTCGTTCTTGAGCCACAGGATGCGCGGGCTGCTGATGTACGACGAGATCTTGAACGGGAAGATGACGTAAGGCTCGTCGTGCTTCAGGTAGGTGAGCAGTTTGTTGAAGCTCCGTGACTCGTGCAGGAGCTGCGAGCTCAGGCTCGCCGAAAGGTAACCGTCCATCGTCTCGTAGGACTGGACCTTGCCGTCGATCTCCGCGTCCACGAGAGAGGACGCCAGCCTCAC
>CAZDLS010000115.1:0-5036 GCA_964506425.1 uncultured Planctomycetia bacterium
GCGGCGCTGGTCGTCGCGGGTTTCGTCTATGCCGCGGAGCTCGAGATCGTGGAGACGCCGCCGCGGCCGGCCGACGAGGCCGTTGACAAAGAGACCGGCCTGCGCGCCTCGGACATGGCCCTTTTAAAGGAAGCGCTGGGCCAGGACGTGGTCGTGAAGGCCGAGGAGAACGGCATCGCAAAGTCGGACACGAGCGGCGCAGAGACGAAGGCCCTGAAGCCGGTCACGCCCCGGTCGGCGACCGAGGAGCCGACGCGCTACACCCTGGGCCCGGATGACGCCATCGAGATCCTCGTCCGCCGCCACCCCGAGTTCAGCGACAAGTTCACCATCAACGCCGAAGGCAAGATCCAGTACAAGTTCGTCGGCGACATCGAGATCCAGGGGATGACCAAGACGGAGGTCAAGGACCTCATCACCAAGATCCTCGCCAAGTACATCATCACCCCCGAGGTGGACGTCTCGATCATGGAGTACCGCAGCAAGGTCATCTACGTCATCGGCGAGGTCGGCCGGCCGGGCAAGTATTACATGAAGGCGGACGTGATCTCCATGCGCGAAGCGGTGATCCAGGCGGGCCTGCCCACCTTGTCCGCCGCCATGCGCCGCACGACCCTGATCCGGCCCGACAAGAGCGGCAAGCCCGAACAGAACATGGTCGACCTTTACGCCCTTCTTTATGAAGGCAAGCTGGACCTCGACCGCGAGATGCTCCCGGGCGACGTGGTCGTCGTGCCGGCGACGCTCTTTGCCAAGATTTTCCGCGTGATCAGCCCGATACAGAGTACCGTCAGCTCGGCCAAGGACGTGGCCACCCCATATTGATGAACACACAAGAGGAGAAGGCATGAAGACCGAAGGATTGCTCAGCGCTACCCACTTACCGATCCGTTACGCCAAGATCTTCTTCCGGCGCAAGTGGCTCCTGCTGATCCCCGCCGTCGTCGGGATCATCGTCGGGATCGTCACGGGCGCCCTCTTACCTAAGATCTACGAGTCCTACAGCGTCGTCATGATCGAGGAGGAGAAGACCCTGAACCCCCTCATCAGCGGCCTGGCGGTCTCCGCCGACGTCGTCGGCCGCATGCGCAACATCCGCGAGCAGATCCTGGGTTGGAACAGCCTCGTCCAGCTCGTGGAGCGCCTGGGCCTGGCCCGGGACATCAAGTCTCAGTATGAGTTCGAAAAGCTGGTCCTGGAGCTGCGCCGCAAGATAAGCGTGCGCATGCAGGGCCCCAACCTCATCAAGATCAGCTACACCAGCGCCAAGCCCGCCGAGGCCAAGAAGGTCGTCCAGACGGTCAACGACATCTTCGTCGAAGAGAACATGAAGGCCCAGAACAAGGAGTCGTCGATCGCCATCGAGTTCCTCAAGGACCAGATCAAGGTGTACCGGCGCAAGATCAAGGAGGCCGAGATCGCACAGATGAGCGACAAGCTCGACGATCTCTTGATCGATTCGACCGAGTCGCACCCGCTCGTCATCGACTACCGCCGCAAGATAGCGGACATGAAGGCGCAGCTTCAGGAAGAGGAGTTCGACGTGGAAAAGGCCCAGCCCATTCCCACGGTGTCTTCCCCGTACGTCGACGCGATCAAGGACCAGATCGACGCCGCGCTCCAGCAGGTCGAGGCCCAGGCCTCCACTTCCACCAAAGACCTCGTGCCCCTCGACAAGCTCAACCCGCAGGCCACCGGCTCCAACGAGGCGCTCTATCAGCTGCTCCTCCTGGACAAGATGGACACGACCATGGCCCGCGACTCCCAGGTCAACGAGAACATCTACAACATGCTCCTCCAGCGTCTGGAGACGGCCAAGATCACCCAGCGCCTGGAGGCCTCCAAGCAGGGCACGCGCTACACCGTGCTCGACCCGCCGCGCCTGCCGCTCAAGCCCGTGCGGCCGAACAAGCCGCTCGTCGTCTTCATCGGCGTCTTCCTCGGCCTGGCCGCGGGCATCGGGCTGGTCCTCCTGATGGAGTTCACGGACCATTCGATCCTGAGCATCGACGAGGCCAAGGAGTTCCTGGAGTACCCGATCCTGGGCGGCATCTCGAAGATCCTCACCGAGGAGGACATCGCCGTCAACCGCAGCCGCAACCGCTTCAGGATGTTCGCCTTTCTCTCGGCCAGCGCCCTCTTGATCGTGATCACGGGGCTATATTCTTTGCTGCAAAAACCATAAAGGACGGCCATGTACGAATCCTTTTATAAGCTCAAGACCAAGCCCTTCAACAACAGCCCGGATCCGCGCTTCTTTTACCCGAGCGCCAAGCACGCCGAGGCCCTGGACCGTCTCTATTACGCCATCATCGAGCGCAAGGGCTTCGTCGTCATCACGGGCGAGATCGGCGCCGGCAAGACCACGGTCTGCCGCGCGCTCCTGAAGCGCCTGGACGACCGGCACAATGAAGTCTGCATGATCACCAACACGCACCTCTCGCCCAAGGAGCTCATCATCGCCATCCTCGAGGACCTGAGGGTGCCCTACCGGCCGGCCACCAAGGTCAAGCTCTTGAGCCAGCTCAACGACTACCTGATCGAGCGCATGCAGGAAGACAAGAACGTCATCCTGATCATCGACGAGGCGCAGAACCTGACCCCCTCGGTCTTAGAGGAGGTGCGCATGCTCTCGAACCTCGAGACCGACACGGAAAAGCTTTTGCAGATCATCCTCATGGGCCAGCCCCAGCTGCGCGAGAAGCTTCGGCTCAGGAACCTCGAGCAGTTCCGCCAGCGCATCTCCATCCACTACCATTTGTATCCCCTCAACCCTCAGGAGACGGTGGGCTACGTCAACCACCGCCTGGCCGTCGTGACCGAGAACGGCAGCGCCGGCGTCATCTTTTCGCCGCAGGCCTTAGAGCAGGTCTTCATGTTCTCCCAGGGCATCCCGCGCCTCATCAACTATATCTGCGACAGCGCGCTCTTGAACGGCTTCGTCTACGAGCGCAAGCAGATCGACGCCGCCCTCATGACCGAGGTGATCAACGAGTCCCACGCCAGGATCCAGGAGGCCGAGGACGTGGTCAAGACCTTTTGCTGCGAGAGGTGTCAGTTTGCAAAGCACTGCGTCACCAGGTGGATCCGCGGCGAGCAGGGCAAGGAACAGACATGCTGCGAATTGTGCCGATACTATAAGGACTGTCATTAATCGAAGGAGACTCCATGGGAAAGTTCACTGACGCACTGAAAAAAGCGGCCGAGAGGCAGATCGAGCGCGCCGAAAAGCGCGAGGAGTTCAAGCCCTACGTCGTGCGCACGGCGACCGAGTCCAAGGTCGACCCGCACGTCGTCGCCTACTTCGACCCGTCCTCGCCCATCGCCGAGCAGTACCGCATCCTGCGCACCAACCTGCAGGTCGCCAGCGACAAGCATGCCCCGCCCAAGGTCGTGACCATCACCAGCTCCATCCACGGCGAGGGCAAGACCATCACCTCCATCAACCTCGGGGTGACCTTCGCGCACGACCTGAGCAAGAAGTCCATCCTCCTGGTGGACGCGGACATGCGCAAGGGGACGATGAGCCGGACGCTGGGCCTGGAGGCCTCCAAGGGGCTCTCGGACCTCCTGATGAACGGCATGGGTGTCGAGGAGGCGCTCCTGCGCATCAGCGGCATCGACAACCTCCACATCCTGCCGTCCGGCAGCCGGCCGCACAACCCGGCCGAGCTCCTGGGGTCTGCCAAGCTCAAGACCGTCATCTCGGAGCTGCGCAAGAACTATGATTACGTCATCTTCGACGCCCCGCCCGTCATCCCGGTCACGGATGCCGGCGTCCTGGGCGGCCAGACGGACGGCGTCATCATGGTGGCCCAGGCCGGCCGCACCCAGCGCGGGGTCATCGTGCACGCCCAGGACCGGCTCAACACCCTCAAGGTGCGCGTCCTGGGTTACGTGCTGACAAATATCGAATACCACATCCCCGAATACATCTACCGTTATTTGTAAGCCATGTATAAGCGGACGTTTTTTGACAGCTTCCGGCTCGCCCTTCAGGGCCTCGGGTTCATCATCGTCAACGAGCGCAACATGCGGGTGCACCTGTTCTTCGCCCTCGCCGCGCTCGCCTGCGCCGCGCTCTTTCGCATCACGCCCATCGAGTTCATCTTCGTCGTCTTCGCCATCGCGCTCGTGCTGATCGCCGAGGCGGCCAACACCGCCTTTGAGCTCCTCCTCGACTTCGTCCACGGCGACGCGTTCCACCCCGACGTGAAGCTCTTGAAGGACATCATCGCCGGCGGCGTCTTTATCGCCGCGGTCAACGCCTTCATCATCGGTTGCGTCATCTTCGTGCCTCGCATCATCAACCTGGCGGCATCTTATCTCTAATACGGAGGGTCCATGCAGCTGATCAAGAAGATCCAGTCACGCAAGATCCGCAGCGCCGTGATCGGCCTGGGGTATGTCGGCCTGCCCTTGGCCGTCGAGCTCGCCGAGGCCGGGGTGGAGGTGGTGGGCATCGACACCGACAAGTCCAAGGTCGACGCCATCAACCGCAAGAAGTCCTATATCCGGGACGTCCCGGTTGCGAGCGTGCGCGAGCTGGTCTCAAAGGGGCTGCTCTCGGCCACGACCGCCTACAGCGCGCTCATGAACGTGGACACCATCAACATCTGTGTCCCTACGCCCCTTCGCAAGACCAAGGAGCCGGACATCTCTTTCGTCATCAAGTGCGCCGAGCAGATCGCGCGCTACCTGCGCCGCGGCCAGCTCGTCATCCTGGAGTCCACGACCTACCCGGGCACGACCGATGAGGTCCTCCTGCCGCTGTTCGAGGCCAAGGGGCTCAAGGTAGGCAAGGACTTTCACCTGGCCTTTTCGCCGGAGCGCGTGGACCCGGCCAACCCCCAGTACACCACCAAGAACATCCCCAAGGTCGTGGGCGGGGTGACTCCGGCCTGCACCAGGGCCGCCAAGGCCCTCTACGAGCTGTGCATCGACACCGTGCACCCCGTCTCCTCCACGCGCGTGGCCGAGACCGTCAAGCTGCTCGAGAACACCTTTCGCGCCGTCAATATCGGGATGGTCAATGA
>CAZDLS010000116.1:0-5031 GCA_964506425.1 uncultured Planctomycetia bacterium
CGGAACATGAGCCATTGGGTCGGATATTGTCGGATCAGATCTTCGATCGCCTTGACATAGGTCGCGACGATGGCGTGTTCTTCCTTGGGCGCCTCAGGCAGCTTCCTGAACTCGATGACGTGCGTGCCGTCGGGCTGACGCAGGACGAACGACAGGACGATCAGCGCGCCGGTGCGCAGGGCCAGGACAGCCGGCCCGCGCGGGATCATCTTCTCGGCGCCCAGAAAAGGCATGCGCACGCCCGTGTGCGAAAAATCCCTGTCGCCGACGAGCGCCACGACGGCATTGGCCTTGAGGGACTCATAGATGTGCCGCACGGCCACTCCCTGCGACGCGACGACCTTGACGCCGATGCGCTGACGCTGCCGGTTGAACAGATCATTGACCCTTCGGTCACGGTGCGGCAGGGCCACGGCCACCATCGGATACCCCAACAGGGACATGAAGACCCCGCCGAGCTCCCAGTTGCCCATGTGCGCCGTCACGACGATGACCCCCTTGCCCAAGGCCAGCCCCTCGTCCAGGTTCTGGGCGCCCTTGACAAAGACGCTTTTGTTGAGCATCGCCCGGTTGAGATACTTGCACCGGAAGAACTCATAAAGATATCTTCCGAAGTTGACAAAGACCTCGAGCGCCATTTCGGCTATCTCTTCCTCAGAAGCATCCGGAAGGATGCGCCGGAGGTTCCCGAGCACGGCCTTGCGGTCGCGCGGCGAGATATAGTATTTAAGGCGCGAGCAGGCGATCGTCACCCAAGTCCCGAAACGCTCGGGCAGCCGCGTCGACAGGAAATACGCCAGCTTGTACAGAAGAAAGGCTAACACGGCGCGCTCCTTACGCAAAGCTTGGCGATGTCCGTCGCCGCGTGGGGTTTGGTCAAGCGGTTCATGCCGTACCAGAACGAAAAGATCCCGTATCGTCGCTTGGGCAAAAGCAAGATGTCCATGATGGCGCCGACGACCTCATGCGCCCCTTCGGCGCGTACCGCGGCCTCGTACTTGACCAATAAATGCGTGTTGCGCGTCTCCTGGCCCGGGATCGGGCTCATGATCACCATCGGCAGCATCATCGCCAGGGCCTCGGCCGTTGTGATGCCGCCGGGCTTGGTCACGAGCACGGCGGCCACGGACATCAGTTCGTCTATATGGTCCGTGTATTCAAAGACAGCCGCCTTGTGTCGGAAGGGGCGGGAGCGAGCCCAGCGCAAAAGTTTCTTATTGATACCGCAGGCCAGGACGATCTGAAGCTTGACGCCGCTGCCATCCAGCTCTTCGATCACCTCCCGGATCGGCCCCAGGCCGTGCCCCCCGCCCATGATCAAAACGATGGGCACGCCAGGCTCAAGACCATGACGTTCCAGGACCCGCTTGACGGGCTTGCGCTGGGAAAAGGCCGCGTCGATGGGGATACCCGTCACAAAGATCTTGTCTCTGGGCACGCCGTCAATGCGCAGTTTTTCGCGCGCCTCCTCGCAAGGAGCCATGTACAGGTCGACCTCTTCATAGACCCAAAAGGCGTGCGGCACGAAGTCCGTCAAGACGGCGATGAGCGTCAAGGGCCGGCGCGTTCGTCTCTTGTAATCGGCGACCAGGCCGCACGGAAAGGCCTGCGTGCAGACCACGACATCCGGTCGTTTCTGCTCGATGAGCCTGCCGATACGGCGCATGCCCATTCTATGGATGAACTCTTTGATGCGGCCGCTGCGCGAAACCACCCTCGGGTTGTCATAGATCCGTTCCCAGATCCCCGGGGAGCGCCTGATGACGGCCATGTAGAGCTTGTGGATGATGCGTTCAGCGATCGGAAAGACGAAACGGAAGGCGTTCACGCACGCGACCTCGCTGCCGGGCGATACGGTCTGAATACCGCGCGCGATCGCCTGTGCGGCGTGCTGGTGTCCGGATGGCTCCGAGATATAGAGCAGAAGCGCACGAATGGGTCTGGACATAAGTTTTTATTTTAGCACAATACCCTATGTTCGACAAGAGGATATGAAAAATCGGAGGGAATTACTCAGCAAGGGAAGGTTCTACGCTTGTGGCGGCCAAATAGGCCATCCCGCCGGCCACCAGACCCTGGATCCTAAGCGGCAGGCGCCTTGGGCCGTCCGAGAGCCAGATGCGGTACTTCTTGGGCACGCTTTCGATGTAAAAGGCGTCGAAATTCCCCAGGGGGACCTTGAGGGATCTTTTTTCTTTGACCGTCAACTTGAAGCTCATTGTCGGCAGAACGATGTCATAGGTCTTTCCGGGCGCGAACCCCGGGTCCTCGCGCAGGCGGTAGATCAAAAGGAGCACATTGCCTAAGGGGCGTTCTGACCCGATCTGCGTCTGCTCGGGCTCACGGCCCTCCACCCTCTTATCGATGACGACGCGGCGGCCGTCCGCGCTGTAGCGCTCGACGATATCCTCGTCGGTGCCCAAGACGCGGATGTCGCGCACGACGCGCACGGGAAGGGCAAAGTCGTGCCTGCCGATGACCGTCTCATGGTCGTCGACGGACAGCGTGTTCACCTTGAAATCAACGTGCTGGCAGGCCTGCCCCTCCTCTTCGATCAGCCCCTTGAGCTCCAACCGGCCTGATCCCACCTTGAAGATCCCGGCGCTGTACACGCCGAATGTGATGACCTCCCCCTTGAAGACGGATTCCTTGACACTCTCCTGAGGTTCCGGCGGCGCCTGGGCAGACCCCGACTCCTGCCGGCCATTGCCCATCACGGCGAAAACGGCGGCGGCCGCCGCCCCCGCCAAAATAAAATACAGCGTTTTCTTCATCATCAGGCGTCTCTATTTGAAGATATCGCGGGCCTTCTGGCGGTCGGCCGTGTCCTTGATGTCCTGGTATTCGACGTAGGTCAGGTCCGGCCGCCGCCGCGCCAGGCGCGCCACAAGACCCGTGTTATTGTCCGTCGCCTTCTTGCGCGATGCGATGTACCGAAAGTCCGTCTTGCACGCGGGGCAGTACTTTTCGCGGCTATAGTCGATGCCGACGTGGCGGCAGGCGCAACACTCACCGGTCAACTCTCCGACGACGATGAGGTGCTTTGACAACTCTTCCATCTCATGCTCCTGCGCGACGCGCACCCATATCTTGGTCATCGGCGAGGACCCTCCACGAGAAAGACCTTGTCTCCCTGGCGGACCTCCCGCAAGACCTCCAGGCCCACATCCTGGCCCGGACGCGCCGTGGTGATCGGCTTTCGGTCGATCTGAAGCGAGCCGATGGTCTGCCGGAAGTCCGTTGTGTGCCCTTTTATCCAGATGGGGTCGCCGAGACGCAGGGGGCGGCGCAGCTTCAGGACCGCGGCGCGGACCTTAGGAAAGTAGTGTGTTATCTCCGCTGCTGCCGGGACTTTTTTTTGCGCCTGGCCGACCTTCTTTGCCGGACGTCTCTTTTTCCCGGAGGGTCTCTTTTTGGGGAGTCTCTTTTTGAACAGTCTCTTTTTGGAGGGTTTCTTTTTGGCGGGTTTTTTCCTGGAGAGCTTCTTGCGCAGGGGCCTTTTAGCGGCGACCCGCCCCTTGGCACGCGCGGGCCGGCGTCTGCGACGGGCCCCGCGGCGGGGTGCGGCCTTCCTGCGACGGGAAGAGCTCTTGCGGAAAGAGCTCTTGCGGGAAGGGCTCTTCCTGGCGCTTCGCTTGAAAAGGGATAACAGCCTCTTCCACAAGGTTCAGCCCTTATCTAAGGTGACCCGGAGTTCCGGATGACCCTCTATGGTCCTGTGAAGGAAGCAATGGTGGGCGGCCTCCAAGACCGCCGGCGCGCGCTTTCCCAGCTCCGCATGAGGCAAGCTCAGGACGATCTCTACCACGCTGTATCTCTTTTTATCCTCCGCCACCTGCCAGGCAACGCGGATGCTCATATCGCTTGCATCCAGGCGGGCATTGTGACAATACAGGGCTACATACAGCCCGACGCAGGCGCCCAGGCTCCCCATGAAGACCTCCGAAGGGGTCATGCCCGTGTCCGCGCCGCCCTTCTCCTGAGGCAGATCACAGACCACCTTGTGCCCACGGGCCTGGACCTCAAAGGCCCTGCCCCCTTTGAACGCAACGCTCAGCTCAGCCACGGTCAGAAGGTCTCCTTATGCATCATGTCCTTGACGTCCCGCTTCTGGGGCGAAGGGGACTCGGCAGGGTGCCCGACGGCGATGAGGCCGACGAGGCGGTACCCCTCCCCTGCCTTGCAAAATTCACCGACCCGCTGGGCATAATCCTTCTTGTCCCCGGCGATCCAGCACGCCCCCAGGCCCAGGGCCGCTGCGGCCAGGAGCGCCTGCGTGATGGCAGCGCAACCGTCCTCAAGGAAATATTTCGTGTCCTTGCAAAAGACGACGATACCGGCCGCCGCGCCGCCCAAGAGGGCGCCGTTGGGCGAGACCAGCTGTGTCAGGGTCTGCAATCGGGCGTTATCGCGGATGATGACGAATTCCCAGGGCTGGATGTTGCGGGCACTCGGGGCGAGCGACGCGGCACGGAGCATCAGAGCGATATCCTCATCGTTGACAGCCGTGTCGCGGAAGGCGCGTATGCTGCGGCGCGCCTCGAAAAAACGCAGGATATCCCGGGGGTCCTGTCGCGTCATTCTTTAACGGTCAGGACCGAGTCCCGGTCGCCGAACGGGTTCTCCTGGGTCTCGGGGTTGGCCGGGTCTTGCTGCCAGACGCCGTCCACGACCAGGCGGTAACGATAGGTGCCGGGTTTGAGCTTGAGGCGGCGCTTCCAGACCCCGTTGACCTTGTTCATGCGCGCCGCATCGTCGGCCTGCCAGTTATTGAAGTCTCCAACGACAAAGACGCTGGCAACGTCATCGCGGCGCAGCTCCATTTTGACGGTCATGAACTCTTTGGCCTTCTTGCGCACGACCCTGTCCATGGCCCGCGCAATCTTCTCCATGACCGGCTCCTGGCCCGAAATGATCTCGCGCGAAAGGCTGTAGTAGTCCTTGGCGGCCCGGCTGTACTTGTCGAATTGAAAGATCGTCTGGCCGGTGGATTGGGCCTCCTTGACCTTGACGTTGATGTGGACGATCGTG
>CAZDLS010000117.1:0-5019 GCA_964506425.1 uncultured Planctomycetia bacterium
CCTCGCGCGATGACGTTGTGCAGGCGCACTCGGGGCAATTTTCGGGAAGGTAAGGGGTGGAAAATTGAGACGCAGACAGGCCGTTAAACGGCAGATCACCGCAGACCCGAAATACAACAGCAAGATCGTGGCCAAGCTCATCAACATCCTGATGATCAAGGGCAAGAAGTCCACGGCCGAGGGCATCGTCTACGGCGCCTTCGACATCATCAAGGAGAAGTTGAACGAGGAGGACCCGATCAAGGTCTTCACCAAGGCGCTCGAGAACATCCGGCCGCGCCTCGAGGTCAAGCCCCGCCGCGTCGGGGGCGCGACGTATCAGATCCCGATCGAGGTCTCGCACGAGCGCGGGGTGTCGCTCGCCCTGCGCTGGATCAAGGATTTTTCGCGGGCCAAGAAGGGCCGGCCCATGGAGGTGCGCCTGGCGGATGAGATCATGGCGGGCTTCAAGGGCGAAGGGGCCGCGATCAAGAAACGCGACGACACGCACAAGATGGCCGAGGCCAACAAGGCCTTCGCCCACTTCCGTTGGTGATCCCCTCCGGGGATGCCGCCAGGGAAGGTGAGCGGCGGGTTCCATGTTAAACGGGCTGATCAAGGTATGGTTGTAATGGCTGATACGATACAGTTGGACAAGATCAGGAACATCGGCATCATCGCCCACATCGACGCGGGTAAGACCACCACGACCGAGCGCATGCTCTTCTACACGAAGAAGATCTATAAGCTCGGCGAGGTCCATGACGGGACCGCGACGATGGACTGGATGGTCCAGGAGCAGGAGCGGGGTATCACGATCACCTCGGCGAGCACGACCTGTTTCTGGCGGGACCTGCACATCAATATCATCGACACGCCCGGCCACGTCGACTTCACCGTTGAGGTCGAGCGGTCCTTGAAGGTCCTGGACGGGGCGGTCGTGGTCTTCTGCGCGGTCGCCGGGGTGCAGCCCCAGTCGGAGACGGTCTGGCGCCAGGCGGACAAGTACAACGTGCCGCGCCTGGCCTTCGTCAACAAGATGGACCGCGTGGGCGCGGACTTCGACGGTGTCCTGGCCGAGATGGTCCAAAAGCTGGGCGCGAACGCCGCCGCGGTCCAGATCCCCGTCGGCGCCGAAGAGAACTTCACCGGCATCATCGATGTCCTGGAAGAGAAGATGGTCGTCAATAAGGACGAGAAGGGGCTGGAGCGCGACTTTCTGCCCGTGCCCGAGGCGTACCGGGAGCAGGTCGGGGAGGCGCGCCACGTGCTGGCCGAGAAGGTCGCCGAGGGCGACGATCATTTGATGGACATGTATATCCACAACAAACCTATTTCGAAAGAAGAGCTCAAGGCGGCGGTCCGCCGCGCGACCGTGGCCAACAGGTTCGTTCCGGTCCTGTGCGGTTCTTCGCTCAAGAACAAGGGGATCCAGCTCGTTCTCGACGGCGTCTGCGACTACCTGCCTTCGCCGGGTGACGTCGCGGCCGTCAAGGGCTTTGACCCCGAGTCGGGAGAATACGAGGAGCGAGAGGTCTCCGACGAGGCGCCTTTCTGCGCCTTTTGCTTCAAGGTCATGAGCGACCCTTACGTGGGGCGCCTGAACTTCGTGCGCATTTATTCGGGCCGCGTCGCCGCCGGCGAGAACATCTACAACGCGACGAAACGCGAGGAGGAGCGAGTCTCGAAGATCGTTCGCATGCACGCCAACAAGCAGGAGATGGCTGAGAGCGCTTCCTGCGGAGATATCGTGGCGCTGGTGGGTCTCAAGGACACGATGACCGGCGACACGCTGTGCACCGAAGAACAGCCCATCATCCTCGAGGCGATCAAGTTCCCCGAGCCGGTCGTGGACCTGGCCATCGAGACCAAGTCCAAGGCCGACCAGGAGAAGCTGGCGATGGCCCTGCGCAAGCTCCAGGACGAGGACCCCTCGTTCAAGGTGAGCTACAACACGGAGACCGCGCAGACGATCATCTCGGGGATGGGGCAGCTGCACCTGGAGATCGCCGTGGACCGCATCCTGCGCGAGTTTTCCGTCGAGGCGAAGGTCGGACGGCCGCACGTGGCGTACCGCGAGTCGATCCGCAAGAAGCTCAGCGTTACCGGCAAGTTCATCCAGCAGACCGGCGGCCGCGGCCAGTACGGTCACGTCGTCATCATCATGCAGCCGCAGGAGATGCCGGGCACGGGGATCACCTTTGAGGACAAGCTTAAAGGCGGGGTCATCCCGCGCGAGTACCTGTCGTCCGTCAAGGAAGGCATCGTCATGGCCGCCAAGTCCGGCGTCCTGGGCAGTTATCCGGTGACGGACGTGGCGGTGACCCTTGTCGACGGCTCGTACCACGAGGTGGACTCCTCCGAGATCGCCTTCAAGATGGCCGCCTCGATGGCGTTCACCGACGGACTGCGCCAGGGGGGTGCGTTCCTGCTCGAGCCGATCATGGACATGGAGATCGTCGTTCCCGAGGAGTTCATGGGCACGGTGATCGGCGATTTCAACTCCCGTCGCGGCAAGCTCATCGCGATGGGGCAGCGCGGAAACGTGCGCGTCTTGCGCGGCCACGTCCCGCTTGCCGAAGTGTTCGATTATGCGAATAATATACGATACTTGACACAAGGCCGCGCATCTTTTACAATGGAGCCCTTTTGTTACCAAGAGGTGCCTAAAGATATATCCAACCAGATCTTGGGTGGTTAAACAAGGGGAGGGGAGTCATGTCGAAAGAGAAGTTTGTCCGGACAAAGCCGCACGTCAACATCGGGACGATCGGTCACGTCGACCACGGCAAGACGAGCCTGACGTCCGCGATCACCACGATCCTGGCCAAGAAGGGGCTGGCCGAGGCGCGCAGCTTCGAATCCATCGATAACGCCCCGGAAGAGAGGGAGCGCGGCGTCACGATCAACATCGCGCACGTCGAGTACCAGACAGACACGCGCCACTACGCGCATATCGACTGCCCGGGCCACGCCGACTACATCAAGAACATGATCACCGGCGCCGCCCAGATGGACGGGGCGATCCTCGTCGTCTCGGCCGCGGACGGCCCGATGCCGCAGACCCGCGAGCACATCCTCCTGGCCCGCCAGGTGAACGTGCCCGCCATCGTCGTCTTCATGAACAAGACCGACATGGTCCAGGACAAGGAGTTGATAGACCTTGTCGAGATGGAGGTCCGCGACCTCTTGAACAAGTATAACTTTCCCGGCGACAAGACGCCCATCATCAAGGGCAGCGCCACGGAAGCGTTGGCGTGTTCCTGCAGCAAGAGCGACTGCCCGAAGTGTTCGCCGATCTTCGAGCTCATGAAGGCCGTGGATGAGTTCGTGCCCCTTCCGAAGCGCGAGCTCGACAAGCCGTTCCTGATGGCCGTTGAGGACGTCTTCACGATCTCCGGCCGGGGCACGGTCGGCACGGGCCGCATCGAGCGCGGCAAGGTCAAGCTCAACGACGCCGTCGACATCGTCGGCATGCGCGACGCGGTCGGCAAGACCGTCGTCACCGGTGTCGAGATGTTCCGCAAGCTCCTCGATGACGGGCAGGCGGGCGATAACGTGGGGCTTCTCCTGCGCGGCGTCGACAAGGAGTCCCTCGAGCGGGGCATGGTCCTGGCCGCCCCGGGCTCCATCACCCCTCACAAGAAGTTCAAGGCACAGGTCTACATCCTGACGAAGGAAGAGGGCGGCCGCCACACGCCGTTCTTTACCGGCTATCGGCCGCAGTTCTATTTCCGCACGACCGACGTCACCGGCTCCATCAAGCTGCCTGAGGGCACCGAGATGATCATGCCCGGCGACAACGTGACGATCGAGGCGGAACTCATCATGCCGATCGCCATGGAAAAGGAGCTGCGCTTCGCGGTCCGCGAGGGCGGCCATACGGTCGGCGCCGGCGTCGTCGCCGAGATCGTCGAATAAGCGCCGGGGAACACGCATTGCAAGCGAACGCTCTATGACACAGAAGATACGCATCCGACTCAAGGCCTACGATCACCGGCTCTTGGACCAGTCGACGAAAGAGATCGTCGAGACGGCCAAGCGCAGCGGGGCGCGCGTCTGCGGCCCCATTCCGCTGCCGACCAAGAAGGAGATCTACACGGTCAACCGCTCCGCCGTCATCGACAAGAAGTCGCGCGAGCAGTTCGTCCTGGCGACGCACAAGCGGCTCCTGGAGCTCCACGAGCCGACCGCCAAGACGATCGACGCGCTTCGCAAGCTCAATCTGCCGGCGGGCGTGGACGTGGAGATCCGGTGATCGAGGGGCAGGCAGCGGTGCTTTTAACAAAGCCAGGCTATGGGCATTCAAGATAACACGATACGCATATTGGGCAAGAAGATCGGCATGACGCAGGTCTTCGGCGCGGACGGCAGGGTGGTCGCGGTCACCGTGATCGAGGCCGGACCCTGCGTCATCATGGATGTCGGCGCCCAGAACGTCAAGGTCGGGTTTGGCGACGTCAAGGAGGGCAAGCTCAAGAAGCCCCAGCGCGAGGAGCTCAAGAAGCTCAACCTGGCCGCGAAGCACACGGTCCGCGAGCTCCGGATCGCCGACAAGGGGACGTGGAAGGTGGGCGACACGATCAAGGTCGACATCTTCAAGGACGGCGATTTCGTCGACGTCATCGGCATCTCCATCGGTAAAGGTTTTCAGGGCGGCATGAAACGATGGGGATGGTACGGCACGCCCATGACGCATGGCTCGATGGCGCATCGCCGCATCGGTTCTGTCGGCGCCAGCGCTGATCCTTCCCGCATTTTGAAAGGCAAGCACATGGCGGGTCAGATGGGCAATGTGCGCGTGACGACACAGAACCTTAAGGTCGTTAAGGTAGACGTTGCAAATCACCTGCTTGTCGTTAAGGGCGCGGTCCCGGGGCCGAAGAACGGGCTCCTCGAGATACGCCGGGCTATCAAGAAGAGGCCGAAGGAAGAAGCGGCGGAGAAGAAGGACAAGAAGGGATAGATTCACGGGATTGCCGTACAATAAGGAATATTACCCCGCTTGTCTAAACGCTTGTTCGCCTTCGGCGAACTGCG
>CAZDLS010000118.1:0-4982 GCA_964506425.1 uncultured Planctomycetia bacterium
TCCTCCGTGAAGAGCCGGCCCGCCTGATCGAGGTCCGTGACGTGCGGGTTGTCCCGGATCAACAGCTCATCGTCCCAGACAAAGGGACCCCTCAAGGCGGGGCTGTAGATCACGAGCACGATCAGGCACGTCAGGATGATGACGGGCGGGGGAACGCGAAAGAACGGTCCTCGCGGCTGGTCTTCAGGCAGGAGATGGGATCTTTTCTTTCTGGTTTTTTTCACGTCCCCAGGGAGAGGCTAAACGGGCTTGGGGTAGATGCACGGCAAGGAACATCCTATCATATCAGCCGCTTATTTCAAGGGACCCTGCGTGGAAAAGACCGTTATCCACCGGTCCGCGTACACGGGACCGCCGAAGTGCCGCTCATACTCGTCTCTGAGCTTCTCGAAAAAGGGATACTCGGACAAGACCAGGACGCCCTCCTGCCCGAAGCCCTCGCGCATCGCATCCTCGTGCAGGATGATATACCGTATGCCTCTGTCCTTGATCGCCTCGAGGTCCAGGATGTCGACGAGGTTGTTGAACCTGAACTTATCCTGGCAGCACATGTCGTTAAGGTAATAATCGAAGATGAAGTTGCCGTAGACCATCGTCGGGTGGGGCCTTGGACCGTGGGGCTTGAGGACCGAGAGATACCCGGCGATGATATTTTTTTGATGCAGCTGCTGGTAGTAGTAATGAAAATTAAAGTAGTGCCCGATGAACATGGGGTACTCCAGAATGCTGAAAGAGCCCGGTTCGCAGGCCAACCGCACGTAAAAAGGCGAGATGTTCTCCAGCGCCAGGCAGGCCGGAAAAAAGTCGTCGCGGTAAGGCGCGCCGCTTCCGATATTCCGGTAATCCTGCTGGAACGCGTTGTGGTGAGGAAAATTATTCACGCGGCCGTAGACGGACAAGAGGGGCCCTGTCAGGACATAACACGACAGGACGCCGAGGAGGGCGGCGGATGCCGGCACGCCCCCTGTGCCCCCGAAGAGACGCCCGGCCCCCCTCTTGAGGAGCCCCCAAAGGCCTTCCAGCCCCAAGGCGACGAGCAGGAGATAAAGGGGCACGAGCACGATGGCGTAGCGCACGACCGTCAGGCCGCTGTCGCTGCAGCGCGATAACATCAGGAGGATCGCGCCGCAGACGCAGGCGGCGGCGCAGGCCAGGAGCCCCGTCAGCAGCCGGTCTGCGCGGTAAAGGCGGACCGCGCCCGCGACGGCCAACCCTGCCATCGCCGGCAGGACGACCTTATGCGCGCTGCCGCTCGCCAGCATGACGACGCTGAAAAGGATCCCGGACCCGGACTGAGGGGGCTCGTGAAGGCGGATGAGGAACATCTCGAAGAACGAGCCGTTCAACAGGGACGGCAGATAGAGGAGCACGATCAGGGTCCCCGCTGCCCCAAAGACGAAGAGCCCCTCCTTCGCGCCTGGCGCGCCGGCGGCCCGCGGATGACGCAGAAGACGCCTCACAAAAGGCGATGCGAGGAACATCCAAAAAAAGAAACAAGCCGCCAAGGGGACGATGCAAAAAAAATGAAAATAAGCACCAAGGGCGGCGGAGCCGATAAAGACGAGACGGCTGCTTCGGTCCCTTGCGGTGACCCAGAAATAGAACGAGAAGATGCAGGCGAACTGGAGCAGCATCGTGATGCTGTAAACGCGGCTGTACCGGCTGTAATAGATGAGCAGCGGCGAGACGGCGAGCAGAAAGACAAAGAGGGCCGCGGCGCGGTCTTTCAAGGCGCGGCGGACGGACCAAGGGCACGCGATCAACGCGGCGAGCCCTGCGATGAGCGAAGGCAGCCGCAGGACGACCTCGTCCCATCCGACCGTAACGAGGCAAAGGCGGCGATAGAGCGAGTAGGGGATGCTGGCGCCGGACAGCATGAGGTGGGTCGCCAGATACCGGAAGGTCTGCGTGCCGGCCGAGAACATCCCGTGCCACTCGTCATCGAGGGGGATCTGACGGCCGAGCCCGTAGACCCTGAAAAAACAGCCGGCGAGGAAAGCGCCGGCCGCCAACAGCCCCCATCCGTTCAGCGTTATCCTCTTCACATGCTGCTCAAGGGCCGTCGTTGTGAGCGATGTCTTGTCCATGCATCTATTTTATCGTGTCGAGCGCCTTTAAAAACCCGGGGTCGACCTGCGCCCCGCGCCCCCTGCCCTTATCGCAGTTCTCGACGGCAGCGGCATACTGCCGGTCATTATAATAAGCGACGGCCAAGTGGATATACCCCATCGCGTACTCCGGCTCGATCTCCAGCGCCTTCTTCAAGGCCGCGATCGCCCGGCCGTGCCGGCCCATCGAAGAATACACGGCCGCCGCGTTATAGTAGGCGTCCACAAAGCGCGGCTTGAGCTCTATCGCCTTCTGATAGGCCGCCACCGCCTCCTCTCTCTGGCCCGCGTTCTGATGGACCACCCCCAGGCCGTAATAGAGCTCGGCGCTCGGATGAAGCGCGATGATCTTCTGATAAATGGCGACGGCCTCCTTGAGGTCGCCGAGCATCTGGTAGACCGCCGCAAGATTGATGCAGGCCGCCTCGTGGTCCGGCTTGAGGGTGACGGCCCGCTTATACGAAACCGCGGCCTCCTGGAACATCTTTTTCTTGCGATAGACATTGCCGAGGTTGTAATAGGGATCCTCATAATCGGGGTCAAGGGCGATGGCCTTGCGGTAAGAAGCGAGGGCCTCCTCCAGGCGGCCCGTCTTCTCAAAGACGCTGCCCAGATTGTTATAGGCGTCCGGATAATCCGGATCAAGAACGATGGCCTTTTCGTATAAGGCAATGGCCTCCTCATGCGCACCCTTGTTGACGAGCGTGACGGCGAGGTTGTTGAGCGCCTGGAGATTTTCTGGGTCGGCATCGAGGATCTCCCGGTACGAGGCGACGACCTCGTCGCTCTTGCCCATCTCCTGGTAGACGGCGCTGAGATTGTTAAAGGCGACCGTGTAGCCGGGGCTGATCTCCATCGCCTTTTTGAACGAGGCGACGGCATCCTCCAGCCGGCCCATCTTTTGGTAGGCGGCGCCCAGGTTGTTATAGGCCTCCCTGTAATCGGGGCGCAGGGCGACGGCCTGCCTGAACGACCCGACCGCCTTTTCATACGCCCCGCTCTCTTTATAGACGTTGCCCAGGTTGTTGAGTATCTTGGGGTTGTTCGGAGAGTATCGCAGGGTCCTCGTATAAAAGGTAAGCGGCCGGCTCCAGGTCTCGTTCTGCCGGACGGTCAGATAAAGATAAAAGACGGACAACCCCAGCAACAAGGCGGCCCCCCAAAAGCGCGTCCCCTTTTGCGCGTTGAGACGGTGCACGGCCAACGCCACGGCCAGGAAAAACCCTACCGAAGGCATATAGAGCCAGTGCTCGGCCATGGTGGCATTGATGGGGAAGATGTTGGAGACCGGCACAAGCGCGATGAGGAACCAACCGATGGAAAAAGAGACCAGGGGCCGGCGGAAACGCAGCCGCACGAACACGATGACCAACACGGCAAAGATGCCCAGGCCTGCGAGCGCCCGTGGATCGAAAAAAGAAAACAAACGGCTGCCGTACTCCATGTGGAGGTCGAAGGGCAAGACGAGCAATCTGACATAGCTGGCGAGCGCGACGAAGAAACCGGGCAGCCTCTGGGAGAGGGGCGGCATGTCCGGCACGTAGGACAAAAGGTCTTTTAACAGGGTCAGTCTCAACATGACATAGAGACCGGCGAGCGCGACGAAGGAGAAAAACTCCTTGTATCGGACCTGCTTCTTAAAGACAAAATGATACAACAGGAGCAGCACTGGAAAGATAAGGGCCGTCTCCCTCGACGCCAGGGCCGCCGTGTAACTCAACGTCATGCCGACCCAGAGATAGGCCGCCGGACGGGAAAGCTGCCTGAGATACAGGACAAAGGTCAACGTGAGAAAGAAGAGCGCCAGGGGGTCCGAGCGTCCGGATATATAGCTGACGGCCTCGGTATGCACGGGGTGGACGACGAAGAGGGCGGCTGTTATGCCGGCGAGGAGGCGGTCGCTGAAAAGAATGTAAATAAGCGCGAAGACGCCGGCCGCGGCCAGGATGTGCCACAGGACGCTGGTCACGTGGAAGACCACCGGGTTCAAGCGCCCGATGGCGTAATCCACCATGTACGTCAGCGCCTGCAGGGGACGGTAGAAGCCGAACGTGTCGCCGGCCCCGGCGCCGATGTCCTCCGTGAAGATCTTCCCGACGTGGGACCAATCCTTCACGTGGACGTTATCGGTCACCAGATAGGAATCATCAAAGAGGAACCCGCCCTGGAGCGCGTTGCCGTACGCCATGAAACCCAGGAGGGCGATAAGGAGCGCCATCATCACGAAGGGCTTGGCGGCCAAGGGCTTGGCGGCCAAGGGCTTGGCGGCCAAGGGCTTGGCGGCCGAAGGCAAGACGCCGGACCGGCGGGATCCTGCCGGCCCCTCCTTCAGCGTCTTCAAGAACTTCCTGACCTTGCGCTCCCTCAAATTCAGGTCCCTGGCGATCTCGCCGACGGGCTTCACCTTGATGTTCTTCAGGATATAATCCTTATGCCGCTGATCCATCACGACCCGCCTCGGCCTAAAAAAACGCCTTCACTCAAGCGATCGTTGAATAAGGTCGATGTCCTTCAAAAGAAAAAACGTCGCCTGAACCCGGGCGGCGCCTTTCTGGAAGTGAAAACCATCTTTCTTGAAATAGCGATCGGGAAAGATCTTCAGATCGCTCATGTAACGAAAAGCCCGATAGGGACGCTGCAGGGACTCCAGAAAAGTCCTCAAGGCCCTGTAGCTGTCTTCTCTCTCGCTCCATTTGGTCTCAGAGACCGGAGGAAAGATATAATAAAAGGCGATGCGCTCCTGCGTCAACAGGTCCAACAGCTTCTTGAAATACACGCCGTAAAGGGTATCGTCTATCCGGGGAGACATGCAGGCGTCCCCGGCGCCCGTCACCCCCAACTACCCCAACACGCCCACCAACCCCCCCGCAACCC
>CAZDLS010000119.1:0-4872 GCA_964506425.1 uncultured Planctomycetia bacterium
CTATACGAGACTGACCCCGAGACAGCCAAGCGTGTCCGGTATGCCACGGAAGGCGAAGCCGTGCACTTCGGGCCGAACACGTGGGTGGGGCGTTTAGGGGAGACCGGCAGCCTGCGCATCGGTCAAGACGGGGCATTGACCGGTACCGCCGCGACGCTCACCAAATACACCGACGTGGGAATAACGGCGCCCACGGGCGACTTCAAAGACACGACGCTGGGTACCTTGAACCTGGTCAGCCGTCTCGGCGCCACGACGGATGATGCCCGCATCGATTTCGACCTTTCTTATGGGACGGGCGGGGGAGAGTTCAAGGGCGCGCCTTTCACCATCTTTGACATCGGCGTGACGGGCTATAAGGATGCGAGCGGCAAGATCGATCAAGTCCCGACCTTGGGCGTCGAGGGGGAGGCCCTGAGGATACCCGCATTTCATAGCATCGGCAAATCGGACACAGAAGGTCCGCAGATCGTCAGCTCGAGCTTCGCGCCCGTGTTGGACCTCAAGAACGTCGAAGGCGCCAAAGAGCATGGGGCGTCTGCCCAGACCAACGTCGCCAAGGGGCATACCGGCCTCGTTTTGGGCGGCTTTGAGTTCACGGACAAAGGAGATATCACGGTCCAGGCGCCCGACATCAGCGGTCTGTCTTTGAATCCTCGGGCCCAGTGGACGGGGGTGGGCGATAGTCAGCTTGATGCGGGCAGAGTCCGCGTGGGCGATGCCCAACTTGATGCAGAAGACAAGATCATTCCCGGCACCGTGCTCGGCGCCAACGGGAAGCCGCTCCTGGCCTATTCCACAAACGTCTTGGATGACCACACGGTGTATACATCGGTGGGGATCATGCCGGGCCAGGGCGATGTTCTCAGGTTAAATACTAACGACTTCGCGCTGCAGGAGACCTACCTGGCCAAACCCGAGCAGCGCACGTATAAGGTCAATATTCCGGAAGGCATCGATGCTCATCGTGCCAGGGAGGCAATGATCACCTTTGTGCAGGCGGATGGCCGTTTCTCCGATGCGGACAAGAAGATCATCGTCGATGAGATCAACAAGGATTGGCAGAAGGTCCTTGACGTCGGTGTCACCTACACCGTCACCTCCTGGGCGAACTATCTGGAGAGGGGCGCTTCGGGTGAGCTGGCCCTCGCTGACAGAGATGTGGTCTTCGGCAAGGGCATCCAGGCGGCCCATGGCCTCCAGTGGGGCTTTGAGGCCCGCAACCTCTCGGACGCTCAGACGACGATGGACAAGACCGTCGGCGGCACCGATCCGGATGCGGCCAAGAATCAGGCACCGGGCGGCCGCGCGCCTCAGGTCCTGCAGAAGGCGGGCGGCCTGCTTGGCTTCGACGGTCTGCCGCTCATGTCCGAGGGGTTGGTCAATCCGACTGTTGAGCGTGACGGTGTGCGCGTGCAGTTCAACGCCGAAAAGGGTACCTTTGAGCCAGTGTCGCCCACGACGCCGGAGACTGCGAAGCCCCTCGAGATCCCGCACGTCTATACCATTCAGGACCGCTTCGGCGCTGTCCTCATCCCGGCTGAGGATAGCACGACCCTCGTGAATCTCGGTTTCGACGACAAGGGGACCCTTTACTTCAACCCTGTCTCTCAGATCGGTAAACTTACCTACAACAATGTCAAGGTGGCCCAGACGGTCGAAGCCCCAGACGGGACCGTGACCAAGACGGCGGACACGGCGTGGTCGGACAAGGCGCCAGACGGGACGTTGACCAAGGCGCTGGCGATGCCGTGGACTTTGTCCTTCAGTCTATCTTCCCTGTATGGGCCCGAAGACGCTACGGCGAACCTTTCCTTTATCGGAGGCGTGGACACGGCGTCCGTTTCCTTTGATGAGAAGAACGCATTTGCCGGTCCTGCCGGTTCTGTCGGCCAGCTGACGGTTCAGCGCAGCCTCGATCCCGCGGCCGCAGTGAAGCAAGAAAAGGTCAACGAGGGCAGCGTCCTGGCTACTTTTGTTCCGGCCCTGCCGACGTACCGTGAGTGGCAGGGAGATGACTGGAAGGTCCCGGAGGGCCGCGTCAATTTCGGTAACGCCCTGAAGCCGGTCCTCTTGCAGTCGGTGGATGAAGGGAATCCAAGGGTGAGCCCCATCGTTGCTCAGGACACCCGCCTTACCTTTAAGAGGGCGGATGGCGTTACTTATCCGGATGACCCGGTGTCTGAGCCCGGGAGCGGCCTGCATTATCTTGTCGACAGTCTCTCCTTTGTGGAGCCCGGCAAGATGGAGACAGGGCTTGAGGTCCCCGATGGGCTTAAGGGGTCTCAGTCGCCGGCGATCATACCGAGCCTGGGGTATGAGCTCGACCATACGAAAAAGCGGGCTTTCGGGATCATCCCGGAGAGCAAGGGTATTATCACGGCGCGCGAAGGCGCCCTTATGCCGGTCCGCGCCTCGTTCGCCGGAGGCGGTAAGCTGGACTATAGCGCGTTGACGCTCGCCGAGAACCTTTCTTACGACTACTACTCCAGCGGTAAGACGGTCTTGGGCGCGTTGACGCTTGACACGCCCGATAAGGTCATCCGCGTCAAAGACGCCAGGATAGAGCTGCCGAAGGGGACCTATGACGGCGTGGAAGAGCGCGGGCAGATGACGATCAAGGGCCGCTACGGCGTTGTCGAAGACGGCGGGAGCCTGCAGACACTCGCCACTAACTATTACGATAAGGCGACCAAAAAGGAGCTGTTGTTCATCAGCGGCAACAAGTGGGGCCACGCCGTCGACCAGGTCGGCCGCACGTGGGACGTCGCCTCAGGAAAGTTGGTCAAGGCCGCCGACCTGATCTCTCAGGAGCAGAAGGACGGCCTAAAGGATCTCAATAAAACATTTTCTGAATGGAGATTGGACCGCCAGAAACTCGCTAAGACCATGGGGTACACGGGAGACATCGCCGACGTCGCGGCCTTTGAGGCCGCGGCCGTGGAATACCGGGCGGCGTTGTCTGAACGCCGCCAAAAGGTCCTGGATGCTTTACGCGAAGCGCGTTCTCGCTATAGGACGCAGATGGAGAAGACGGATTGGTTCTGGCGCAGAGTGAACGACGTGCAGGAGAGGACCCTATTGAATCGCGCCAAGACGGCCTACGAGGCGGTGCTGAAAGATTATACCGTGTTCTTGGCGAACACCGACCCGGCGGCGCTCATGAGAATGACCCAAGAGGCACCCAACGGGTCGATCGGCGCGCCGGCCCTTAAGGAAGGCGCGAAGGCTTACTACGACGCCGATCCAAGAGACCTTGATGAAGCATTCGCCAGGGAGGCGCTGAAGAACGGCGGCTGGAGATTGGCGCTTGAGAGCGCGTACAACAACGCGCGCCGGGATTACAATCTGATCGCCCGGGACCTGACCGGCTTCGCGGACAGCAAGATCAAGCTGGCGGGGTCGGACGGCAAGAGCCTGATCCCGGTCACCGGCGGCAGGTTCTACCAGTATCCTTTGATCTACAAGGAGAATCTGGATAAAGGGATCAGTATGTTCCTCGAGCGCTTCGAGTCGGACCGCGGCGGCCGGGAGGCCCGCCTGAATGAGTTCCTGGCTCTTCTCGAAGCCCATGGCGCTGAGTTGACACCTTTAGAGATGGCCCAGTACGATGACCTCCGTAAGAAAGCGGGCGGGCTCTATACCGCTGTCGATAACCCGGATAAAGAGATGGAGGCGCTTCTCGATACCGACCCGTATAAGGTCTGGTGGAATAAGCGCCGGTTCAGCTATGAGTATGACCCGTCGTTCACTCCGGAGAGACAGCTCGGGAAGGCCGCCGGCGCCGTGCTGGAGCCGGTCGGCCGCGGGGTCCATGCGGCGGTCTCTTTCCTCGGTGCGCAGATCATTTATACCGGCGTGGTCGGCACGTACGATTGGCTCACGACGGATGCCACGGCTTCCGAGGCATGGGGGGTGCGCGCGCGCGCCGGAGTTGAGTTAGCCAGGACGGCCTGGAACGGTGAGCTTGATCGCTGGACCGGCGGTGACGTGATCAAGGCAGGCGGGTTATATGCCGCCGGCGGCGCCGTATGGGCCGTAAAGAAGGGGCGCCACTATTATTGGGGAGAAGAGGAAGGGGATACGGCCGGCAGGATCTTTGACTTCGCGGCCAAAAATGCGACGGGCGAGTTTGACATCGGCGATTGGGCCCGCGACAAGGGCGGAGCGTGGAAGACCCTTTATTATGCCGACCGCGGGTTTGACATCGGCGTCGACGCGCTGGCTGCTTACGGGATGGCCACGGCAGGCGGTTCGTTGCTGGGTGTGGCAGGCAAAGGCACCTGGCTCGGCGAGGCAGGCACGAAGATAGCTGAGATGAGCCTGACCAAGGCACTACTGGCGGCAGAGGTCATGCAATTGGCGAACGTGGCCTATGCGGACATCGTGCTCGACCAGCCGATCGATTCGCGGGATCTGACAGCAGGCACTTTCACCTCTGTTTTCCTCTCCGCCTTGTCCGCCGGCGCGGCCGGTGGCGGAGAAGGCAGCGGTTTGCTGACGAAAACGCCCAAGGGCAAGCTGACGTCGCTTACGGTCGAGCAGGCGCACCAGCGGGCTTTGAACGCCCATTATTTTGCCGGATTCAAGGCTTTCGAGTCGGCCTACGGCACGGCAGCGAATTACCTGAAATCCAAGGCGGTCTCCGCGCTGGCGAAAGGTTCGACCATGGCTCGGCTCGTCATGGTCCAGGATAATATAGTGAGTTTCTCTGAGACAGGAGAGATGCAGGGTTTTGGCGAGAACCTGGCGTCTGCCGCAGAGGGGTATGCCTGGGAGGGCGGCGGCCAGCTGATCGGCGCCGGCCTCTCCGGACTCGGCTCAAAGGTCTCATCGTGGATAGGCACGGCCGGAGGCAAGATCAATAAGGCC
>CAZDLS010000120.1:0-4828 GCA_964506425.1 uncultured Planctomycetia bacterium
CGTCAATACGGACGATATCATCTCGGCGCGGTATCTGAGCACCACCGATCCCAGGGAGCTGGGCGCGCACTGCATGGAGATCCTGGACAAGGATTTTGCGAAGCGGGTGGCGGCCGGCGATATCGTGGTCGCCGGCAGGAACTTCGGTTGCGGCTCTTCGCGCGAGCACGCGCCGGTCGCGCTCAAGGGCTGCGGGGTGGGGCTCGTTATCGCCGAGAGCTTCGCGCGCATCTTTTACCGCAACGCCATCAACATCGGCCTGCCGATCATCGAGCTTTCCCGGGCACAGGCGCTTGGGGCCGGCGACGAGGTGGAGGTCGACCTGGCCCGGGGCGCGGTCAACGATATCACGCAGGGCAAGACCTACCAGGCTCCGCCGTTCGCGGATTTTATCTGCCGCATCATCGATGCCGGCGGGCTGGTGAAATGGGCGAAGAAAGAGATCCGTTAAGAGGAGTGCGTATGTATAAGATAGCCGTCATCCCCGGCGACGGGACAGGCCCCGAGGTCGTTCGCGAAGGGTTGAAGGTCCTGGACGCCGCCGCACAAAAATTCGGGTTTAAGTATGAGAAGGCGACCTTTGACTTCGGCGGGGAACGTTATCTCAAGACGGGGGAGACCCTCCCTGAGAACGCGGTCCACGAGTTGAGGAAGTTCAACGCCATCTATCTCGGGGCCATCGGCCACCCGCAGGTCAAGCCGGGGATCCTGGAGCAGGGGATCCTCCTGAAGCTGCGTTTTTCCCTGGACCAGTACATCAACCTGAGGCCGGTGCGGCTCTATAACGAGGCGTTCTGTCCGGTCAAGGACAAGAAGCCCGAAGACGTCGACTTCCTCGTCGTGCGCGAGAACAGCGAGGGGCTGTACAAGGGGATGGGCGAGTTCCAGGAGAAGGGCACGGACCAGGAGGTCGCGATCCAGGTATCGTATAACACGCGCAAGGGGGTGGAGCGCTGCATCCGGTACGCCTTTGAGGTCTGCCGCAAGCGCGCCAAGAGAAAACAGCTGACCCTGTGCGGCAAGACGAACGTCTTGACCTTCGCGTGGGACCTGTGGCAGCGCGTCTTCGACGAGGTGGCCGGGGAATATCCGGACGTCAAGACCGACTACGCCCACGTGGACGCGACGACGATGTGGTTCGTCAAGAACCCCGAGTGGTTCGACGTCATCGTCACGGACAACATGTTCGGCGACATCATCACGGACCTGGGCGCCATGATCCAGGGCGGCATGGGGATCGCCGCGGGCGGCAACATCAACCCCCAGGGGGTCTCGATGTTCGAGCCGATCGGCGGCTCCGCCCCTAAATACACGGGCAAGAACGTGATCAACCCGCTGGCCGCCATCTGCGCGGCCTCTATGATGCTCGACATCCTCGGTGAGGCCCGGGCCGCGACGGCCATCGAGGACGCGGTCATCAAGGTGGTCCAGACCAAGCTCACATCGCTGGGCGCGGGCAAGATGGGGTACTCGACCGCCGAGGTCGGCGACCTCGTCGTCCAGAACCTGTAAGGATGCCATGAGAAGAAGATCGAAATATAACGTGGCGGTGGTGGGGGTCGGCGCGGTGGGCGTGGAGATGCTGCGTGTCCTGCGCCAGCGGGATTTTCCTGTCGGCGACCTTAAGGTCCTCGCGCGCAGCGCGCGCGTCATCGGCGTGGACGGCCACTCGTATCACGTGGAGGCGATCACCCCCGAGGCCTTTGACGGCGTCGACATCGCGCTCTTTGCCGGCACCGAGGGCGAGAAGGGCGCGGCCGTGACCTATGCCGCCGAGGCCGTGAAGCGCGGAGCGCTCGTGATCGACAACGGCGCGGACTTCCGCATGGACCCGGATGTGCCGCTCGTCGTCCCGGAGGTCAACCCCAAAGACGCCAAGAAGGCATTGAAGGGCAGGGGCATCATCGCGAACCCGAACTGCTCGACCATCCAGATGGTCGTGGCCCTGGCGCCCATCCATAAACTCTTCAAGATCAAGAAGGTCGTGGTGGCCACCTACCAGGCGGCCTCGGGCGCCGGCAGCAAGGCCGCGCAGGAGCTTTTTGACCAGACCCGCAGCGTGCTCGACGGCCAGGCGGCCGTGCCGCAGGTATTGGACCAGCGCATCGCCTTCAACCTCTTTCCGCACATCGGCGGCTTCGGCGAGGCGGGCTATACCAGCGAAGAGTGGAAGATGGTCAAGGAGACCCACAAGATCTTCCACGACCCCAGGATCAAGATCTCGGCCACGACCGCGCGCGTCCCCGTCAAGACGGGACACAGCGAGGCCGTGTACATCGAATGCCGCCGGCCCGTGGACATCGATGCGGTCAGAAAGGCGTTCGCCGAGGCGCCCGGGATCGTCGTCGTGGACGACGTTGCCCAGTCGCAGTATCCTTTGCCTGTGGATGCCGAGGGCCGCGACGAGGTCTTTATCGGCCGCATCCGCAAGGACCCGATGGACGAGAAGGCGCTGTGGCTGTGGGTGGTGGCGGACAATCTGCGCAAGGGGGCGGCGACGAACGCCGTGCAGATCGCGGAGCTCTTCGTCAAACGCTGATCCCTTACGTCTTTTTCTTCGCCCCGCGTCTTCTGGTCTCCGTTGTACGACAGAAGGCGCGGGGCCTTTTCATCCCGCCTTCGGCGGACAGGGATGTCCCATGCATACCATTCGATTGACCATTCAATATGACGGCACGCGGTATGCCGGCTGGCAGCGCCAGACGGGGAGGAGGGGCGCCGGCCCGCGTCCCGCGTTCAAAACCATCCAGCAGGAGATCGAAGAGGCCCTTCAAAAGGTCCTGCGGCACAAGGTCTCCCTGGTGGCGTCGGGCCGCACGGATGCCGGGGTGCATGCGTTGGCCCAGGTCGCCCACTTTTTGTCGCAGCACCGGGTCGATACCCAACGCCTCAAGGCGGCGCTCAACGGGATCCTGTCCCGGGATATCTGCGTCTTGGACGCGCGGGAGGCCGGCAGGTCCTTTCACGCGCGCTTCAGCGCGCAGGCCAAGACGTACGTCTATGTCTTGTCGCCCGGCGTCAAGAGGGACGCCTTTCATCTGCCGTGGGTGACCGAGGTGCCCTATGACCTGGACCTGCGGGCCATGCGCCGGGCAGCCGGGGTCCTGGTGGGCCGCCACGACTTTAGGTCTTTTCAGGGGAGCGATCGGGCCGCCCGCGGGTCGGTGACGCGCGTGGATGCGGTCCGCATCAGGGCGAAAAAGGACAAGGGCGGCCTAGCGTTCTTCTCGGGCCGCACCTTTGTCACGATAGAGATCAGGGCGGCAGGATTCCTGCGCGGCATGGTGCGTAACATCGTCGGGACGCTCATCGATATCGGCCGGGGGCGGCTCAAGGCGGGCAGCATGGCGCAGATCCTGCAGGGCCGGGACCGCCGGTTGGCCGGACCGTGCGCGCCGGCAAAAGGCCTTTTCTTGAAGGAGGTCTTCTATTCCTGTTCTTCCTCGCGTTCCCGTGAGGGGCTCCATCCCCGCCGGGGATGGCGCCAGGGAAGGTAAGTGAGGAGGCTCCATGACTAAGGAAGCGCTGGTGAAAGCGGTCAGCAGCCGTTTTTCTTCCCGCTGGGAGTTTTACGGGGCGGTCTTCTTCTGCTCGTGGGTGCTGCTCTTGGTCCCCTCCTGGCCGCGGCTGCCCTATTTCATGGACGCGTATTATCACCTCTCCGTGATGCGCGGTTTTTTGGACGCCGGCGGCTGGGTCGGCAGCGCGTTCTGGGAGGCGGCGCCGGTGGGCCGGCCGCACCTGTACCCGCCGCTTTATCACTTTTTGGGCTGCGGCCTTTTGGGGTCAGGCCTGCCGCTCCTCTTCGTGGCGCGGCTGCTGGAGTTTGCGATCTATCCGCTCTTTCTCTTTGTCTTCTGGCGCGGGGCGCGCCGGCTCGCCTCGGACCGCATCGCCTTTTTGTTCCTCCTTATGCTTTCGGCGAACGTTCCCCTGTATGTGTACGTGATCGACAACGGGCCTTTCACCCTCGCCCTGCTCTTTGGCTTCGGCGCGTACCTCCTGCACCGGGAGGGCCGATGGAAGGGCGCGAGCCTCCTGCTGGCCGCCGCGTTCTACACCCATACGTTGATGGCGGCGCTCATAGCCGCGGCCTTCATCGGCGGTATCGCCCTCGAGGACAAAAAGGGTCTATGCCGGGCAGCGGTATCGATGTCCTTGGCGATCGCCCTCGCCAGCCCCTTATTCGTGCACCAATGGACCTTTCGTTCGTTTTTTCTCCCGCTCAGGGCCCTGGAGTTTTATTCGGCGCAGATGAGCATCCCGCTGTATCTGCTGGCCGGCCTGGGCGTGGTCCGGGCCGTTCAGATGGGCAAGGGCGGCCGTTACTTTGCCGTTTTCTATATGTTCCTGGCCGCGCTGTGGTGGTCGAACCGGGACCGTTTCCTCTCGGGCCAGGGGCTCATCCCCTTGTGTTATTTTGCCGCCACGGCCCTGGACCTTGGCTGGGAGCGGATCTCCGCCGCAAGCGCCTCGGCGCGAAGGGGCTTTTGGCTTCTTCTGGCCGGTGTCTTTTTTGTGGCGACCCCGCAGTTAGAGACTTCAGCGCTGCACCCTTCGATGCGGGTGGAGGCCAACTCTGCCTTGTGGGACATGGGCAGCGCTGAGGGCGTTGCGAACATAAAGGCAAAGACATTATATCACCCCCGTTTCGTGCGCGAGCTGGCTGAAGTGGTCCAAGCCTTGGCGCGGCCGGATGACATCCTTTATTCGAACTTCCCGTATGCCGGGGGCATGGTGGCGGTCCTGGCTCACCGGGCCACGTCCTCCATCATGCTTCCGGAGGTCCTGCCCTGGATATCTTTTGACTCGAAGCGTGCGGCGAGGC
>CAZDLS010000121.1:0-4791 GCA_964506425.1 uncultured Planctomycetia bacterium
CTCGACGACCTCCTGGAGCTCCTCCTTGGCCTCGTCGACGCCCGCCACGTCCGCAAAGGTCACCTTCTCCTTGCCGTCCACGTTGTCAAGGCGCGCGCGGATCTTGCCGAAGGACCAGATGCGGTTGCCCGTCTCTGCCGAGCGCGAACTGAAATACCATAAGAGGCCGATCAAAAGAAGGAACGGCGCGAAGTTCATCAACAGCGTCGTCCAAAAGGTCCGGGCCGGACGGACACTGAAGTCCGCGGCGTTGGTGCGCAGCAACGTCAGCAGGGCCTTGTCGTCCGACGGGATGTTCACGAGAAACCGGGTGCCGTTGACGAACTCCCCCTGCAGGACGTTCTCGATCATCGTCACCGACTTGATGCGCTCCGGCGTCGTGCTCAGGACGCGGAAGAACTCATTATAGGAAAGCTCCTTACGTGCGGCCGCTGTGCTCTGAAAGACCGACATCAGATAAAAAGCCCCGAGGACAAAAACCACCCACAAAAAGATGGCGTAATTATTCTTTTGCAACTTCTTGGGTGTTGGGGCGCCGGCGGGCTTTGGATTCTGCTTTTTCATAACTGTATTATTATAAAGGGAGTTGCGGCCGAAGGCAAGAGCCTTTTATCGCTTTAAGGTGCCGCGGGCACGCGCCCGCCGGGCTCCACAAAAAAGACCGCGTGCCCTGCCCCCTTGCGGACACGCAGACCCTGGGGCAGATGGACCTCGGAACCGACGGGTCTGTCCAGCAAGAGGTCCTCCACCTCCTGCCAGTGCCTCCAGGTCAGGCGCCGCAGGTGGCCGCACAGGTCCCGGACGACCAGGCGCAAGGCGGTCCGGCGCAGTCCGTCATCCGCCTTCATGAGCGGCCCTAAGGCCACGCGGACCGAACCGCCCCTCTTCTTGGCACAACGGCCCAGGAGCGCGCGGCCGCACCGCTCGAGGTGCAGGTAATCCGCTCCGATGGTCTGTGCCAGACCTGCCAAGACGCCGCGGACCGACGGGTTGAAAGACCTCTCCAGATACGGCAGCAGGTGATGGCGGACCTTATTGCGCAGGTACCTCGTATCCCTGTTCGTCGGATCCGCGCGCCAGGCCTGGCCCCTGCTTTTCAGAAAAGCCAGGACATCGCGGCGGTCCACCTCGATCAGGGGTCGGACAACGGTATAGCCTTCCCGGACAAGGACGGGGAGTATGCCGGACAACCCATAGAGACCGCTTCCGCGCACGAGCCGCATCAGGACGGTCTCCGCTTGGTCGTCGCGCGTATGGGCCAGGGCCAGCTTGCGGCTCTTCGTCACGCGGCAGGCCTGGGCAAAAAAGGCGTAACGTTTTTGCCGCAGCGCCTCCTCGGCTCTTACCCCTTTCCGGAGACGCGGCTTTTTCAGTGTCCTTGCGAAAAAAGGCAGCCCCTGCCTGCGGCACAGGTCCCGGACAAAGAGCCGGTCCCTCGAAGAAAAAGGACGGATGTTATGGTCGAGGTGCGCGACCGTCAGGTGCAGGCACAGCCGCGCGTTCGCCTCCAGAAGCGCCTCCAGGAGCGCGACCGAGTCCGGCCCCCCCGATACGCCGATGACGACACGCTCCCCCTTCTCGAACATGCCCAAGCGTGCCGCCGTCGCGCAGACACGGTCCACAAAAGAACGCGCCAAAGCGGGAACGGGGCTCATGCGCTACCTGCCTGTTCAATACTCCCGGGACTTATACCGGAACTGACGCACCACATTCGGATGGGTAAAGAAGTGATTGATGCCCAAATAATAGACCACCACAAAGGCGACACCGATGACGAGGGCGGCCGCCGGCACGGAAACGGCCAGCTCCTGCGCGAGATAGACATTGAGGTAGATGTTCGCGACCGCGTTCACGAAATAAAAGCTCATGACGACGCGCAGCCACAGCCGGGCCCACTCGCGCAGATGGAGGATCCCTATGCCGCAAATGATCCAGGCGAGGAAGATGACGATATTAAGGATGGAGGAGGTCCAGAAGAGCGGCAGCGCGAGCGTCGCGTCCGGCCACACCAGGGCACCGCAAGCCGCATCCTGACCCACCATGAGCAAGAGCGAGACGATCTGCAAGACCGCGCTGAACGCGCCGAACGCGATCAGGACGATCGAAGCCGCGACCACACCCCTGGACCTCAAGACAAGCTTATAGACCATGTTTATTTTTTCTTGGCGCGGTAAGCCCTTATGATCCGGCGCAAGGCGAGGTCCGCGAAGCGCGCGGCCTCGGCCTGAGACATGCCCTGCTTCGTATCGAAGCGATATCCGAGCCGGCGGCCGACGCTCTTGTCTTCCAGGTGGATCTTCCCGATACCGAAGCGCTGCGGCTCCTGGGTGATCATCGTGCCGTCCTCAAGACAGAACGGCTGCACCTTGATCACGTCAAAAAGCCCGATATGGCGCTCCAGGAAGTCCACGGTCGCGCCGGCCTCCTCGACGGTCTCAGTAGGGAAGCCGAAGAAGACGCTGGCGGCGACCTTGATCCCCGCCTCCCTGACCGTCTGCAGGATACGCAGGAGCCCTGCCTCATCCAGGTTTTGGTGGTACTTGTTCATGAGGCGCAGGATGCGCGGTGAGACCGACTCCAGGCCGAAGCTGACCAGGCGCAAGCCCGCTTTTTTGAGGAGTTGGCAAAACTCCGGATCAGCGAACTCCCGGCCCAGGATGACGGCGGTGGTCCACGTGACCGGCGCCTTTTGCTCGATCAGGACCTGCGCCAGACCCCGCAGGAAAGCCGTCGGCAGGGCGTCGTCCATGAAATAGAAGTTGTTGACCCCGTAACGCCGGCCCACGCCGCGCATCACCTCCACGACCCGGTCCACGCCGGCCAGGTAAAACTGACGGTCCTTCAGGCAGAAGCTGCAGAAGGCGCACTTGGACCAGGGACACCCCCTTGAGGCCATGATCGGGAAGTATTCCTGGTAGCCGTCCGGATCAAAGCCCGTGAAATCCGGCACACCGTAATCGTTCGGATGCAGAAGAAAAGACTTTCCCGTGGACTCAAAGACGCCCCGGCTGTTACGGACATAGAGATTGGGGATCCCTGAAACGTCGCCGTCCTGTGGCGCGTCGATAAGCGCCCGAAAAGGCTCCTCCCCGTCTTCCACGACCAGATAATCGAAGAGGGCGGCCATCTCCTTATCGGTCTTCAGGTGATCGATGTGTTTCGAGATCTGCGCGCCCCCCGCTACGAGGCGCACGCCGGGGACCGTCCTCTTGATCTCGTCGGCGATCAGGATGGCAAAGAAGAGCTGTTCCGGATAGATCACCGAGAGACCCACCAGGCGCAAGCCTTCGACCTGTCCCACCCCCTGAAGGAGCGCGGCCACTTTCTTTTTCTCCTCACCGTACGCATCGGCCTGCCGGGCCGCCAGGATCGCCTGCAGCGACCAGGGAACGGACTTCTTACCCTCCACCTCCATGCGGTCGAGCAAGGTGTAGACGTTCTCGTCGAGGAAGCGGTAAATGCGCGACTCCGTGCGGCCCTTCCTCCTCAAGTTCTTGGAGGCCTGCAGGAGGAGCGCATACAGCGACCAATGGGGCTGCATCGTCTTCAAGTACGCCAGGTTCATGTCAAAGACAGGCACCGCCGGACGTCCGCGGGAACGCAGGTAGGTGTTCAGGTAAGGGATGCTCAAGGGGAGCGTGTTCGACGTCAGGATCGGCGGCCAAATAAGAAGGGCTCTCTTCTCGGGCATAAGATCAGGTGAACAAGTGTCTCTCAGGACAGCCCCTCAGTGCCTCATGGGACCACCCCTCGGCGTCTCATGAGACGTCTCATGGGACTACCCCTCAGCGTCTCAAGCGTCTCACGGAGGCTGAGCAGGGTTCCTGCTGCACGTCGCCGCCGGTCCCCGTCATTTTAAAGTTAGTATTGCCCGAGGCGCCGCACGTCTCAGGCACCGCAATGATCTCATAATCGTCGCCGCTTAGCAAGACGGAATACCTGTATCCGCCGACAGTCTTTCCGTTGTATGTCCGGTCCATATACGGCGGGGCTTCCTGCGTCAGCGAGCTCTCCTGGAGCGGATAGCTGTCATAGACGTCCCTGTAGGACTCCAACGCCGAGCCCAAAGTCCGGATGGTCGCCTGGGCCAAGTCCTCGTTCGCAATGAGCCGGGCGTGCAGCATGTTCGGGATGGCGATGGCCGCCAGCAAGGCGAAAAAGGGTATCATCAGGACCGATAGGGCGCCCATCACGATGCCTGCGATGGCCATCCCCTCGCCCTTGAGTTGCGCCTTGTTCTTGTTGATCCGGACAAGCGCGATGATGCCCATGATGAGCGCCGCCAGACCGAACAAGAGACCCAGCAAGGGGATCAAAAAGAAACACCCGAAGACAAGACTCGCGACCGCCAACCCCAGCGTCTTCTTCTGCTGCTCTGTCATTTCGCCCTCCTGTCTTGATCCCGTCCCGCTTTAAAGAACGCAGCCTCTCGACTTCTATTCTACCTGCATTTAAAAATAAGGCAATCCTTTCGGATTGCCTTTTACGATCTTGACGGCGGGTGGACTTGAACCACCGACATAGCGGGTATGAGCCGCTTGCTCTACCAACTGAGCTACGCCGCCGAGAGTCAACGCTTAAATCATAACTACAGCCGCTTGTCAATGAGGCCACGACTTACGGAGCTGCCGCGTAGCGGCAAGCGACGTAAGTCGTTCGGCCGAATTGATGCCGGCAAGTGCAAGAAAATTTGGGACAAATTTTCGCAGCGGATACGCGCCGGCCTCTACCAACTCAAGCTACGCCGCCGAGAGTCAACGCTTAAATCATAACTACAGCCGCTTGTCAATG
>CAZDLS010000122.1:0-4790 GCA_964506425.1 uncultured Planctomycetia bacterium
AACCCTGAGAGCAGGCTCTGTATTTTGTGTCTTAGGGGATGCGGGAGATGAGGACGAGGCCGAGGACGCCGAAGAGGGCGTGGCTGAACCAGGCGGCCACGAAGGGCGGCGCACCGCCGCCCTTGCCCAGGGCGAGGCACACCGCGAACAGGACGTAGAAGAGGAAGCTGATGCCCAGGCACAGGCCGATCGAGGAGAAAGCGACGGCCCGGCCCCGGATGATGATGGAGGAGGGGATCCCGATGAGGATGACGATGAGGGTGGTGAACGGGAAGACCGTCTTCTGGTAGAGGTCGACCTTCAGGCGCGTGATCGTGGGGCTCGCCTGTTTTTCGGGGAGGCGGGCGATGTAGCTCGAGAGCTCCTTGATGTTCATGCTCTCGACGGGGATATTCTGGCGCAGGAAGTCCTGGGGGGTCTCCTGGATCTTGAGGAATGTATCGGTGAAGTAGAGGGGCTCCCCGTGCATGCGCTGGTCGTCGGTCAACTGGTAGACAAAGGCCTGATAGAGGACCCAGCGGTTGTCGCGCCAGGCCGCTTTCTCCGCGTAGATCTTCCGGGTGACGTTTTGGGCGTCGTCGTGCTCGAGGATGGTCAGCCCCTCGATCGTCTGTGACTTCGGATAAAGCTTATTGATGAAGAAGAGGCGGTTGTTGAAGCCGTACACGGCGACGTTCTCCACCGGCGACTCGCCCTCTCCCGACGCCTCCTTGTCGATATAGACGTGTTTCAGGACGGAGCTCATGCGTTGGGCCTGGGGCAGGACGGTCTCGCTGATCCAAAAGATCCCCAGGCTCAGGATGAGGCCGATGAGGACGAACGGCCTCACGATGCGGCTGATCGTGACGCCGCTCGTGCGCATCGCGATGACCTCGTTCGACTGATTGAGGCCGCCCAGGGTGAAGAGGGTCGCCAGCAGCGCCGCGACGGGCGTCGTCTGCGTGAAGATCAAAGGCAGCGAGTAGAGATAAAGCTCCACCACCTTCAGGAGGGGCGGGTGGTTCTTGATGATGTCCGTCAGGTTGGTCAAAACGTCGATGACGACGTAGAGAAAGAGGAAGAGGAAGAGGCAGGTGAAGAAGTTTTTCAGAAAACGGCCGACGAGGTAACGGTCTAAGATAAGCATGTCTTGGAGAGGAGGATGACGCCGATCGAGCCGGTGATGATGTTGGGCATGCTCAGGGCCAGGCCCGGGTCCATCTTGCCTTCGATGCTCAACGCCTCGAAGCCGATCATCGCCAGGTAGTAAAAGACCACGATCAGGAAGGCGAAGCCGAAGTTGATCGACCTCTCGCGCCGGCGCGTGATCATGGCGAAGGGGGCGCCGATGAGGACGAAGATGAAGCAGGAGAGGGCCAGGGCGTTGCGCTTGTAGATCTCGTTCATGATCGGCGTCACGTCGATGCCGCGCTTGCGGAAGTCCGCGAGCTGCCGGCGCAGTTCCGGAAGGGTCATGTCCTTGGACTTCTTGTCGACCTTGCCCATTTGTTTCTTGAAGTCGATGTTCATGAAGTAGGTCTTGAAGTTCAATTTATAGAAGTTCTCGGGGTCCTGCGGGTTGATCTCGTCGGAGGTCCCGTCGACGAGCTTGAGCTTGAGCATCTTCTTCTCGGGCAGGACGATGAACTCGCCGTGCCGGGCGATGATGGTCCGGGGCGGTTTGTCCGCGCCCTGGGGTTCATAGATGCGGATGTTGGAGAACTTCTGGCCGTCGATCTGGTAGATGAAGATGATAAATTTTTCGAAGGCCGTGATGAAGGTCCCGGCCTCGAGCGCCGCCTCCGGGTTCTGGGTGCCCATCTCCACCAGGACCTCGCGCGACCGGTGGTGGCTCTGGGGGATGATGTGGTTGTTGAGGAGGATGCAGAAGAGGCTGATGATGAGCCCCACGATCAACAGCGGCGTCAAGATCCGCAGGACGCTGACCCCGCTCGTGCGCACGGCGATGAGCTCGTTGTCCGAGGAGAGGCGTCCCATGGATAACAGGACCCCCGAGAGGGTGGCGATAGGCAGGATGAAGCTGAAGAGGAAGGGGATGAGGTACAAGAAGAGCCGCGCGGCGGTGAAGAGCGGTACCCCCTTCGTGAGGATGAGCTCCGCCAGGCGGATGAGGTTACCCAGCACCATGACAAAGGTCAAAACGAAGAGCGAGATGAGGAACGCGCCGAAAAACTCTCTGAGGACGTAGTTGCGCAGGATCTTCATGGTCTTTCAGCCTTTGGCGAACGTGAGGACCGCCACGTGTCGGGCCCCTGCCTCTTTGAGGGCGTTGGCGGCCTCGCTCGCCGTAGCGCCGGTCGTCAGGATGTCGTCGATGAGCAGGAGCCGCCGGCCGTCCAGGTCGTGGCCCGGGATGACGCGGAAGGCTCCCTGGACGTTGGTCCGCCGGGCGCCTTGCGTCAACGTCGCCTGGGAGCGCGTGTTCTTGGTGCGCGTCAAGACAGGGAGGACCGGCACGCCCGCCTCCGCCGCCAGGCACTCGGCCAGCGCGCGGGCCTGATTGAACTCACGTTCGCGCAGCCGGCTGGGGAAGAGCGGGACGGGCACGAGGCCGTCGAAGACGGACAGGGCGTCTTTGGGGACGACGGTGAAGATGAGGCGCGCCATCGTCCGGGCGAGATACGGCCGCCCCTGGTACTTGAACTGCCGGATGAGCTGCCGGGCGATGCCGTTGTAGGCGAAGCAGGCGTTCAGGCGGTCAAATCCAGGCGCGGCCTGCCGGCAGGCCGCGCAACGGCCTCCTTCGAAGTCTTCGGCGCTTCGGACAGGGTGGCCGCACAAGGGGCAGGTGTGGACCGCCAGGACCGGGAGCCCCCGGGCACAATCCCAGCACATGTTGGTATCGAAGGCATTGAGGCGTTCGTAAAGCACGGTCCCGCAGCCGTGGCAGTTCGGCGGGGCGAGGAAACGATCACAAAGGGCGATAAGTTCCCCAAACATGGAAGACATCGTAGCACCCTGCCCAGGGCATTTCAAGCGAAAGCTCGCAAAGAAACGTTTGACAGGTCCTTGGCGCAAACGTAGAATAAATCGAAATGGAAAACACCTCCCAGATCCGCAAAAAACTCTTCCGGCTCATCAAAGAAAAGGCCTATCACTCCGGCCGCATCAAGCTGGCCAGCGGCAAGGTCAGCGATTATTATATCGACGCGCGCGCCGTGACCCTGTCGAGCGAAGGGGCCTACTGCGTGGGGCATCTCTTGTTCGATCTGGTCAAGGAGGAGGGGGTCCAGGCCGTGGGCGGGCCCACGCTGGGAGCGGACCCGATGGTCGGGGCCCTCGCCGCCGTGAGCTTCGAGCGGCAAAAGCCCATCAATACCTTTTTGATCCGCAAGACCCCCAAGGCCCACGGCCGCATGCTGCGGGTCGAAGGGCCCTGTCTGGAAGCCGGAAGGTCTGTCGTCCTGGTCGATGACGTGGCGACGACGGGCGGTTCCCTGATCGATGCCATCGACGTTCTCGAAAAGATGGATATAAAGGTCAACAAGGCCATCGTGGTCGTCGACAGGGAGGAAGGCGCGGCCGAGAACCTGGCGGCCAAGGGATGCGCCTTAACGGCGTTTTTCAAGGCCTCAGAGTTCAGCGTGCGTCCGTAAGTTGCCTGCCCCTGCAAGCCCCTATATGTTACCTTATAATGTGATCGTGGTGGGCGCCGGCCCCGCCGGCATGACGGCGGCCTGGCGTGCCGCGCAGGATGTCCGCCGCGTCCTCTTGCTGGAGAGGAACGAGGTCCTGGGCTGTAAGCTCAACCTGACCGGCAAGGGCCGCGGTAACCTCACCAACGATACCCCTGTCACAACGCACCTGGAGGCCTTCGGAAAGAACGGCGTCTTTCTGCGCAATGCCTACAGCCGTTTTTTCGTCCCGGAATTGAAGGCCTTTTTGACCGGTCTGGGCGTGCCGCTGAAACAAGAGAGGCAGGCCCGGATCTTTCCCAAAAGCGACAGCGCGCGCTCCGTTGTCGAGGCCCTGGCCAAGGCGCTTAGACAGGCAGGCGTCGAGGTACGTACCCGGGCGGTCGTGGAGCGGATATCCGCCGGCGCCGGCGGCCTCAAGGCGATCACGCTGGACGACGGCAGCGTCCGTTTGGCACACCGCCTGATCATCGCCACGGGCGGCGCGTCGTATGCCCGGACGGGTTCGACGGGCGACGGCTACCGTTTTGCCCGGGCCTTGGGGCACACGGTGCGGCCGCCGGAGCCCGGCCTCGTGCCCTTGCGCACGCGGGAGCGCTGGGTCAGAGATTGCGCCGGATTGACGCTCTTTCCGGTGAAGGTCTCCTATGGCATCGGCTCAAAAAGATATCAGACGGATGTCGGCGAGCTCCTCTTCACGCACTTCGGCGTCTCAGGGCCGCTTGTCCTGAATATTTCTTCACGCCTGGCGCCGGCGCTCAAAGAGGCTTGCGTCGGCCTGTGGTTGGACCTGAAGCCGGGCCTGGATGCCGTCAAGCTCGATGAGAAGCTGCAGCGTACCCTTGCCGCCTCCGGCAGCAAGGTCTTGAAGAATTACCTGACGGACCTGCTGCCCAAAAAGTTGATCGGTCCATTCCTCGCGACGGCCGGCCTGGACGCCGCCAAGAAGTGCCATCAGGTGACCGCCCCGGAGCGGCGCAGGATCGTCGCGGCCCTGAAGGCGCTGCCGCTGACCATCGCGGCGACCCTGAGCCTGGAGGAGGCCATGGTGACACAGGGCGGGGTGGCCTTGAAGGAGATCGACCCGCGCACCATGGAGTCGCGCAAGGTGCCGGGTATCTATTTTTGCGGCGAGGTCCTGGACCTGGCCGCGAC
>CAZDLS010000123.1:0-4589 GCA_964506425.1 uncultured Planctomycetia bacterium
GCCCTACGTCGCCGCCACGATCGGCGAACACTTCATGTTCCGCGGCCGCGACGTCTTCGTCGTCTTCGACGACCTGACCAAGCACGCGTGGATCTACCGGCAGATCTCCCTCTTGCTCGAGCGCGCGCCCGGCCGCGAGGCCTACCCCGGCGACATCTTCTACGTCCACTCCCAGCTCGTCGAGCGCGCCGGCTACCTCAAGGAGGAGCTGGGGCACGGCTCCATGAGCTTCTTTCCCATCGTCGAGATCCTCCAGGGCGACGTGACCGGCTACATCCCGACGAACCTCATCTCCATGACCGACGGGCAGATCTACTTCAACACCTCCCTCTTCAACAAGGGGATCCGGCCGGCCATCGACCTGGGCCTCTCGGTCTCGCGTATCGGCAACAAGGCCCAGTGGCCGATCATGAAGGCGCTCTCGAGCAAGCTGCGCCTGGATTACCTGCAGTATCAGGAGCTCCTGCAGATGACGGCGCTGCGGGCCACGGGGCTCTCCAAGGACGCCGAGGCCAAGCTCAAGCGCGGGGAGGCGATGACGCATCTCCTCGTTCAGGACAAGAACTGCCCTTCGCCCATGGAAGAGCTCATCGTGCAGCTTTACGCGCTCAACCGGGGGCTCTTCGACGAGATGTCCGAGCCGGACATCCGGCGTTTCAAGAAGGACTTCTTTGCCGGATTCCGGCAGACGTATTCGGACATCATCGCGGCGTTCAAGGAGGCCCCGGAGCTGACGTCGGGCATGAAAGAGGCGATCAACGAGGCGCTCAAGAAGTTTTTCGGGGTCGCGTAACAATCCATCCCCTCCGGGGATGTCGCCAGGGAAGGTAAGCGCGGGGCTCCATGAAGGTTATCTCGCAGATCAAGAAGGACCTGGATTTCAACCGCAGCCTCTTTTCGCTCGTCGAGGTCTTGAAGTCCATCGCCGTCTCGCACTACCGGATGCTGGAGAAGATGATCAAGAGCGAAGAGCAGTTTTACGGCATCCTGCACCAGTTCTTCGAGTTCCCGTTCTTCCGGATGATGGAGCACCCTTACTTAAGCGGGACGCCGGCCCCGGCCGGTGTCGTGGCCGTGACCTCCGACATGGGGCTCTTGGGTGGCCTCAACATGAAGGTCATGGCGGCGGCCTTTGAGGCGGCCCAGAAGGGGCCCTCGCGTTTCATGGTCATCGGCGAGAAGGGGCATGTCCTCGCCCGCGAAAAGGGGTTTTCCTTCATCGCCTTCCCCGGCGTCAAGGACGAGGAACGCTACGGTCAGTCCTTGGCCCTGCGGGATTTCGTCATGGAACAGCTTTCGACGGGGAAGATCGGGTCGCTCGCGGTCTTTTATCCGCAGCCCGTCAGCTTTCTCGTCCAGCGCATCAAGAAGATGGTGATGGTGCCCTTTGATATCCCCGGCGCCGAGGAGCCGGTGGACGCGAAGACGATGCGGGAGATGATCCTGGAGTCCAGGACGAGCGACATCGTCGAGTACCTGATCTCGTTGTGGATCGGCCAGGCCTTTTTTGAGATCCTGGGCTTCAGCCGCCTGGCGGAGCTCTCGGCGCGCTTTGTCCATCTGGAGGGCAGCTCCCAGAAGATCAAGGAGCTGGAGAAGAAGCTGCGGCTCGTCTATTTCCGTGTCCGTCACGAGATCATCGATAAGAGCATGAGGGAGATCTTTTCAGCGAGGTCGCTGTATGTCGCTTCCTGAGGCGCATCAGGGTGTCTTGGGCCACGTCATCTCCGTCGAGGGGCCGGTCGTCGACGTCAAGTTCGCCGCCGTCAAGGACATGCCCCCGGTCTACGAGATGGTGGTCGTGACGACCACGGACGGCCGCGATGTCGTCCTCGAGGTGGCGGAACACCTGTCGGGGGGGGTGGCCCGGTGCATCGCGATGAGCTCGACCTTCAACATCCAGCGTCACGCCGAGGCGCGGCCGACGGGCGCGCCGATCTCGATCCCCGTGGGCGACGCCCTCTACACGCGCATCATCAACGTCATGGGCGTCCCCATCGATCAGAAGGGCCCGATCGCGGCGACGGAGACGCGGCCGATACGCCGGCCTGCCCTGGGCACGAAGATCCCCGGTTTCAAGAAGGGCGGGATCATGCCGCAGTTCATCGAGACGGGCATCAAGATCATGGACCTGCTCTTCCCGGTCTTCAAGGGCAGCAAGACCGGCATCCCGGGGGGTGCCGCGCTGGGCAAGAGCGTCCTGACCCTCGAGATCATCCACCACATCGTCAAGAAGCACGAGGGGACCTGCGTCTTCACCGGCGCGGGCGAGCGTATCCGCGAGGGCAACGAGCTCTATTACGAGCTCAACAAGCACGGGATCCTGCCGAAGATGATGATGGTCTTCGGCCAGATGAACGAGCCGCCGGGCGCGCGCTTCGGCGTGGCCATGACGGGGATCACCCTCGCCGAATCGATCCAGAGGCAGAACAAGGACGTCCTCTTGTTCGTCGACAACATCTTCCGTTTTGTCCAGGCGGGCGCGGAGATCTCCACGCTCCTGGGCCGCGTCCCCTCGGAGACGGGATACCAGCCCACGCTTCTGGCGCAGGTCGCCGAGTTCCACGAGCGCATCCGTTCCACCGAGGAGGCGGGGGGTTCGGTGACGGCGTTCGAGGCGGTCTACGTTCCGGCGGACGACTTGACGGACCCCGCGGTCGTCGCCATTTTCAGCTTCTTGGACAACATGCTCGTCTTGTCGCGCGAGCGCATCCAGCTGGGATTGTATCCGGCCATAGACCCGCTCTTGTCGAGTTCCTCGACCCTGGACCCGGACCTCGTGGGGGCGCGGCACTTCGAAATCGCGCAGCGGGTATTGCAGGCCTTTCAGAAGTATGAAGAGCTGCGGCGCATCGTCCTCGTCGTGGGGATCGACGAGCTCTCGGCCTCGGACCGCGCGATCTACGAACGGGCCCGCAAGCTCCAGTATTTCCTGACGCAGCCGTTCTTCGTCGCCGAGGCGTATACCGGCAAGAAGGGGGAGTTCGTGACCCGCGAGCAGACGCTGGAGGGGTGCGAGCGCATCGTCAGCGGCCGTCTCGATTATAAACCAGAGTCCGAGTTTTACATGATCGGCGCTTTGCCGTAAAATGGGGGTACGTCATGTCAGCGAAGCGGTTGGGCGAGATCCTGCTCGCCAAGAAGTTGATCACGCTGCAGCAGCTGGAGGCGGCGCTCAGCGAGCAGCAGGGCGGCAGGAGGGAGTTCTTGCTGGGAAGGATCCTGATGCGCAAGGGGTTGATCACCGAAGACGACCTGATGAACGCGCTGGCCGAGCAGTGCGGCATCGCCTACGTGAGCCTTAAAGACCAGTATATCGATTGGGCCCTCTCTCAGAAGTACATACAGGTCGTCGGCACCGAGAGGACGTTCTTTCCTTTCAAGGAGACGCCTGATTCGCTCTGGGTGGCGCTCTCCAATCCCCTGGACGTGGCCGCGATCTCGCGGCTGGAGGAGCACGTGAGGCCCAAGGCGGTCAAGATAGTCCTGATCAAGGAGAGCGAGCTCAACGATTGGATCGGACAGTGCGAGAAGCGCAATAGGGAAGGCCTCAAAGACCTTCTGGACAAGGAAGAATAGCATGCTTTCACGCGCGGATCAGGCATTGGCCAAGGCCTTGCGTTCGAAGAAACGCCTTTCGGCGGACGTCTTCGACGGCCTCCTGACCCAGGCCCAGGAGCGCAATGTCTCGCTCCAGCAGCTCGTCGTGAGCCAGGGCCTGGTCCCGGAAGAAGAGTGCCTGCGGCTGCTCGCTGAGGCGATGGGGCTTGAGGTGGTCGACCTTGCGGACGTGACCGTCGACCGGGACGTGGTCGGGCGCATCCCCATCAAGATCGCCTCCTACTACAAGTTCTTCCCCCTCTCGCTTCGCGAGCGGGTCCTCACGGTCGCCGTGGCCGCCCCCCTTGACATCCGGACGGAGGACGAGATCCGGATGCAGCTCGGTTTTGAGGTCCGCTGCGCGCTGGCGCGCGAACAGGATATCGTCCAGATGCTCAAGGTCCATTACGGCATGGGCGCGGAGACGATCGGCGAGATCCTCTCTCAGGCCCCCGCTCCGTCGTCCTCTGCCGGCGCGGCCTCGGAGGCAAGGGTCTCCCTGGAGAAGATCGAGGATATCGAAAAACAGGCCCAAGAGGCCTCGGTGATCAAGCTCGTAAACCAGATCCTGCTCGAGGCCTATCGCCGGCGCGCCACCGACGTCCACATCGAGCCGTACCGCGACAAGGTCCGGCTGCGCTACCGCATCGACGGCGTCCTCTACGACGCCCACGTGGCGCCGGAGGTGAAGCGTTTCTTGAACGCGGTCCTCTCGCGCATCAAGATCATGGCCAACCTCAACATCGTCGAGCACCGTCTGGCCCAGGACGGCCGAGCCATCGTCAAGACGCAGGAACAGACGCTTGACCTGCGCGTCTCGTTCATCCCCACGCCCTACGGAGAGAGCGTCGTCATCCGCATCCTGCCTTCCAAGATGCTCTACAGCCTTGAGAGGCTGGGCCTGTCGCCGGACTACCAGAGGGCCTTCGAGGAGTTGATCAAGAAGCCGCACGGCATCCTCTTCGTGACCGGCCCGACCGGCAGCGGCA
>CAZDLS010000124.1:0-4426 GCA_964506425.1 uncultured Planctomycetia bacterium
TCGAGGCCTATGACACCTATGACAATCCGGTCACGACCGACTCAACGACCGTCATCACGATGAGCAACACGGGTTCCGCGCTCTTCTACACGGACGGCGGCTATGGCACGGCCACGGACAACTACACCTTGACCAGCGGTGTGGCTGTCATCTACGTCAACGATACCGTGGTTGAGACGATCACCCTCTCCGCCGTTGACGCCAACACCAAGGTCGGCACCTCGACCGATATCGTCATCAACCCGGAGGGTACGGACCACCTCGTCCTGAGCACGCCCACGGATATCACCGCCGGCACCGAGGCCCTTTATTCGGTGACCCGTCAAGACCGGTTCAACAACCCCACGACCATCGGCAACGAGATCGTGGACCTCTCCTCCAATTCGGGCGGCGCCAACAAGGCGTTCCGTCTGACGTCCGGCGGCGGGGCCGTCACCCAGGTCACCATCGCGGACGGTGTCTCGGCGGCGACCTTCTACTACTACGATACGCTGGCCGGCACCTTCCTTATCGACGTTTCCATGAGCGGCGTGACCGGCGACCAGGATACGCTCAATGTCCTGCACGCTTCAGCCGACCACCTGCAGTTCAGCGGTTCCGTCGGCACGCCGCAGACAGCCGGCGTCAACTTCAGCCTGCCGGCGATCCAGGCCGTGGACCAGTATGATAATATCTGCAACGGCGCCAACGGCGCCCCGGTCTACAGCGGCGCCAAGACGGTCGGTTACACCCTGAGCGGCACGGCGGACGCGCCCAACGGTTCGGCGACGGACTCCTGGACCACGGCCGTCTCCTTCTCTAGCGGCGCCTCGACGACGGCCCTCACGACGAACCTCAAGCGGGCCCAGTCCACGACGATCACGCCTGCGGCCGGCGACCTCGTCGCGCCGGTCGTCCCGAACGAGGTGTCCAACATCATCGTGGTGCAGGCCACCAGCCCCGTGGCACTCGCCTTTTCGCAGCAGCCCTCGAGCCTGGCGAGCGTCAACACAGCGTTCGCCCAGCAGCCGATCGTCGTGGTCCTCGATACCTACGGCAACCAGACCACAGGGACGAACTCGGTCCTTCTGCAGGACTCTTCGTCAAATACCGTCTATACGGACGCGCCGGGCGCCCTCTCGATGAGCCAGAATCCTCTGCCGGCCGTGGCCGGCTCTGCCGCGTTCACGGGCGTGCAGTACAGCGCAGCCGGCACCATTTACCTTTATGCCTCGTCTTCGGGCCTGACCCCGGTCTTCTCCACCGCCATTACCCTCACGGACCAGTCCGTCACGACGACCACGGGCATCTCGGTCCAGTCGAGCGTCGTGTACAACGAGACGCTCGACCGGCTGACCGTGCGTTGGTGGCTCGAGCGCGACGGCACGCTGGTGACGAACGCCGTCACCTCGCCCGACAAGCTGGGTAATGCGACCCTCGCGGTCTACGACGACATCAACGGCGTGTGGTTCCCGACGCAGACCGTCGCGGGCCCGGCGTCCATGGATACCACGACCGCGATCTACATGTGGTCGCTGAGCGATGCCGTGGCGGGCGGCGGCGCCTTCCAGCTCATCGCCGGCAAGTCCTACTTCGGCCGGCTGACCATCGGTTACGGCGGGCCGACGGGCACGACCAATACCTATGAGACCGGCATCACCTTCGCCGTCAGCATCTCCGAGGAGCTGGCGGGCGTTTCGACCGACCTGACGGGCCTGGAGGGCGAGCTCGTCGGCATCAAGAGCACCATCACGGCCGAGGGCCAGCTGACCCGCGACAAGCTCGATGAGCTCGGCGATGAGACGAGCCGCCTTCTGGTCGCGACCCAAGGCGCGACCTCCGGCCAGACCACGGAGGAGGCCGGCGAGGTCGGGACCCAGGCGACAACGCTCGAGAAGTCGGGCATCTTGAACAGGGAGACTTCGGTGCTCCTGGGCACGACGCTCACCATCCGCTACCGCACCTATGCGAACGCCTCGCCGGTGATCACGGTCTATGACCCGAACAACATCGTGCGCATCGCCTCGCAGCCGATGGTCGAGGTGGCCTCGGGCCTCTACGCCTATGACGTGACCTTTGCCACGACCTGGCCGACCGGCGATTACACCATCGTCTGCACCGAGCCGACCTACGGCACGATGGACGCGATGGTGATCACCGCCACCACGACGTCCCTCGAGTCGGTCGAGGGCGACGTCAGCGCGGTCCTGGCCGGCACGTCGGGCGCGCGCGACGTCGTCTCCACGGTCTCGGCGCTGGAGGCGGCGCTCGCCATCGTGGAGGAGAACGTCACCCGCGCCGCCGAGGCCCTGGCCGGGGCCGACCTCGGTTCGCCGGAGGCCGCGGCCGCCGCCGAAAAGGTCGCCGCCCTCTTCTCCGTGCTCCAGGAGTTGAGCAAGAAGATCGAGGCGCTGGGCGGCACCGAAGGCCTCGACGTGGACAAGCTCTATGCGATGTCCGAGGACCGCGCCAATGACCTCGGCTACATACGCAACAAGACCCAGGAACTCAAGGCCATGCTCGACCTGAACCGCCGCCTGCTCGAAGCCGGCGGCAAAGACCAGGTCGTCGTCCAGGTCTGGATGGAGTTCCGCTAATGGAAAGTGGCAGTAAAGACCAGGTCTCTTTATGCCACGAAATGGCAGTGGGCAGTGGGATGAGGCGTAAGATCCGGATATTATTGGTCGCGGGGTTGCTGATGGCGGCGGCGCCGGGGGCGCGGGCGGAGAAGGTCCGCACGTCTTTTCTTTATGACGAGACGTCGGACTACCTGACCGTGCGCCTGTGGCTGGAGCGCGACGGCGTGGCGATGCGCAACACCTCCGGCGACAAGTTCGGGGCGGCGACGCTGGAGATCTACGACGAGACGGCCGACGACTGGTTCCCCGCGCAGACGCTGTCGCCGCCCGACCCCTCCGACCTGGAGACGTATATATTCACCTGGACGTTGGAGGACGCGACCACGACGGCGACACCGATCCGGCTGAACAAGGGCAGGACGTACTTCGCGCGCTGCACCATGCGCTATGGCAGTCAATCCGGCACGGCTTTCACGTATCAGACAGGCACGACCTTCACCGCCTCGGTCACCTCGAGCGTGCTCGATGTTGCGGCGAGCGCCGCAAGCCTGCGCTCGAAGATCGCCGGCATCAAGGAGACCGCCGCCGAGGAGGGCGCCCTGACGCGCGAGCTGGCCGACAGCAAAACGGGCGGTGTGCTGGTGGCGTCGGAGGCCCAGAGGGCGACGGCGGAGGAGGGGACGGGGACGCAAGAGGCCGGGGAACCCGTCGCCATCGAGGGGGCCGAGATCCTGATGAGCGAGACGCAGGTCTTCCTGGGGTCGCTGGTCACGATCCGCTTCCGCACGTATCCGGACGTCTCGCCCGTCGTGACCGTCTATGACCCGGACCGCGTCGTGCGCGTGGCGACGGCGCGCATGGTCGAAGAAAGTGAAGGGCTCTATAAATATTTCCTGCGCCTTGTCTCCTCCTGGCCGGAGGGGAGCTATACAGTTATTTGTTCAGAGGCGAAATATGGTACTATGGATACGCTGACCCTGGTGGCCAAGAGGCCTGATATAGGGACGGTGGCAGGGGTCATGGGCGCGGCGGTCCCGGCGGGCGTCACTCCCCTGGACGATTCGGAATCAAAGGTGAGGGCCTTGTCCGCCACCATGGGGATCGTAGAGGCGCGCCTCACCCGGGCGGCCGAGGTGATGGTCCGGTTGCAGGAGGGGACGACCGGGATGACAGAAGTTGCAGAAGAAATGCGTTCTTTGTATAATGATTTGAAAGGGTTAAGCAAAGGATTAAAAGATCTGGGCACCGATCCTGCCGGCCTTTCGGAGCTCGAGGAGAAGAGGGCCGGGGATTTCGGTTATCTGCGCAACAAGATACAGGCGTTGCGGGCGTTGGTGGAGTTCAGCCAGCGCCTCCTCGAGCCGTCCTTGAAGGACGAGCCGCTCATCCAGGTCTGGATGGAGTTCCGATGATCACGACGATGGTGCGTTGGCACAAGACGGTGTGCGTCATCCTGCTCCTCTTGTTCTTCGCGGCAGAGGCGCACGCCAATATCGTCGTGCGCGCCTTGATCGTCAACCCGTCGGAAGAGGGCGAACGCAGCGTCCCTTTCAAAACCTACCTTCCCAAAGAGATCAGGCCCGAGAACGTCGTCGACCACGGCGACCTGGAGTTGACGTTCGACCCTGCCGAAGGCGCGTATTACGTCCACAAGGATTACATGCTCGACCCCAAAGAGACGCTCCAGATCGAGGTCGAGCTTGAAGACGTCTGGCAGATCCCCCAGGAGGAGATCGACCTGTACCGCGAAGAGGCCAAGTCGCTGGCCAAGGCCATGATGAAGACGGACTATTACGACCGGGCGACCTACCTGCAGAACAGCATCGAGACCAAGCTCACGCAGATCGAGTTCCGCCAGCGCGTGATCA
>CAZDLS010000125.1:0-4339 GCA_964506425.1 uncultured Planctomycetia bacterium
CTCTCGAGCGGCAAGGGCGTTGTGACGGCGACCGGCGTGAGCACGACAGCAGGCGCCGGCCTCGGCCTGGCCTACAATAAGGCCGACACAGGCGAGTTCTTCAATAAGGACACGATGGGCAATGTCGGGACCGGGGCCGGACTTGGTTTCTTGGTCGTCATGGTGCCGGCGACCCTGAAGTATCTTACAGGTCTCGAAAAGGTCCAGGCAGCCAAGACCTTCCTTTCAGAGACGGCGACCTCCCTTACCGCCAAAGCCAACAAGGCCAAGGACGCGGTCACGATGAAGAATCTGTACCAGATGACCGCGTCAGGGCTGAGCAAGACCAAGGACACCGCCGTGAAAGCCCGCACCTGGCTGGCGGATTACATCGGCATTGGGACCGCCGAGTTCCTGGGCCGGTCTACGGCTTATGCGGGCTATGAGATGCAGAACCCGGTCTCCCAGATGGAGGGGCTCCAGGGCGCCTCCGGTTGGACAGGACTTTATCTGAACTCCGGCCGTAATGTGATCGCCGGGACCGGCCGGTTATTGAACGCCATCGGCATCGATAATAAGTGGGGCCAGAAGGTAGACCAGTTGAGCGTGAACGAGAAGGTCTACTTTGACAAGGCCGCTGAAAAGGTCGGTTCGTACCTGGGAGTGCCGTGGATGGCGGGGGTTTTTTCCGGCATACACAGTTACGCGGACCTCTTCGCGCAAGGGGCCTCGGGCAGCATCACTTTCCTTGCTGCCACGGCGCCGGATAAGACGGCCCGCGAGTTCCTGACGTTGTTCTCTTCGGCCAAGGAAAAGGTGGGTCAGGCCCTTAAAGGCGAACCGATGAACGCCGGGCCCTCGCAGTGGGGCCGGCTCATCGGCGGGCTTTTCGGCGCGCCGGCCGGGCTGCGTTCTTTCGGCCGCTCCATCGCCACCAGCGCAGGCCTCAAATGGGACGGCGTCACGGGAGCCGTTAAGAGCGAGGCAGCCGCCTCCGCCCTCAGCGTTGAACAGCGCGTCGCCGGTTTCTTCTCCAAGGCCCACCTGGACGCCTCCCGTTTCTATAAATGGAATCTGGGTCTTCAGCTCGCCATCCCGACCCTGGGCGCTAACGGTTGGGATGAGAGGAAGGAGGCCTGGAAGCAGTCTGTCAACGCCATGTCTTATAGCCTTGACAAGATCGCCACGTCGTCGCTCGGCCTGGCGACCCTCTACAATGCCTTGGGCGCGGCCTACGCTGCCGTCGCAGACTCCAGGGTCACGACCGCGCTCTCCGATCTGCAAAATTTGAACATTGTGAATAAGCGCCCCGTTGCGACGCCGTCTATAGGCTTGGCGACATCAGTAGGGGCCTATTTTTGGGGCAAGAGCCGGGATTCCACTTTGGGTAATTACATAGCTGACGCCGCTCTTGTCGTAGGAGGCTTGAGCGGTCGCCTGGCAGCGAAGAACATCAAGGGGTCGAGTTGGTATGTGTCCATGGACAAGGCCAAGGGGTGGGCGAACGCATTGTATACCGCTGGTTTCACCGGCGCTGGCGCTTTGGCCGGGTATCTTTACGGCCGCAAAGATGCCGACGGAAAGGATAGGAGCACCTCTGATAAGATCGCTTATTCGAGCCTGGGTGCTCTCGGCGGCCTGTTCGCGCGCCGCTTCGGCGTGACGGGGTTGGACGTGGCCTCTTTCAGCACGGCGCTCTATGGTGTTAAAAAGGCGTTCTTTGACCCCGCCGTCGCGGGGATCGAGAAGTGGATCGATCCCGAGAAGCCCTACACGTGGAAAGAGGCGAGCCGTCCCAGCCTTTCGAAAGACTGGAAGTCCATCTTGACGATGGGGACCTTCTTCTACATGTTCTCCAAATTCGCCACGGAGACCAAAAAGGCATATCGGCAGGGAGGTGAGGCGGCCAAGGGTTGGGTCTCCGGCGGCGCGGATGGGGCAAAGGATATTTTCTACAGAAAGGGAATGCTGGGTGATTCCTTAGCATCTTGGTACTGTCAGGGCACCAAGCATCCACTCCTGTCGTCGCTGGGCCTCGCCGGCACAGGCGGCGGGCTCTTCAGCCTGGGCCAGTGGACAAGTCTTAAGGAAGGGGATACCGGAAAGGTCCTGAGGGGGGCTGGTATTGGTTTGGCGTTGTTGTCGCTTGTTCCTTTGACCTCTGGCCTGATCCCAAAGAGTGCATGGTATAAGTTCGGAGCGAGGGGAGGCAGAGGAGTAGCCGGTGCCAAAAAGTGGCTCAGGATCCGTGAGGGCCTCGGCGGTGCTCCGTTGGCGGCTGTCAAGGGTGGGATCTGGGACTTCGCCGTGCGCGGCACGGGCTGGAACCTCGTGGCCGTGATCGCGCCGCTGCAGGGGTTCGTCGAGGGCATGTCCCTGATCGCCCAGAAGACCATCATGCCCTCCGCCTATACGGATTTTGAGAAGTTTTTTGTCGGCTCCACCGTCGGCGCGTTCTGGCAGCCCGCCCAGCGAGACAAAAATGGGGAACTTTTGGAAGGAACGGGCAGCGCGCTTAAGTATGAGGATCTTATCGCGAGGTGGAAAGAGACCGCCAGCTTGACGACTAAGCTGAAGCTTCTTGGCGGCTTCGGCGCCCGGGCTTATTCAGCGGGCCTCTTCGGCGTGGACAAGAAGACCGGCAAGGCCAAAGTCGAGGACCTCACAGATCTGTACTATCTTGGGTTGAACGACGGGCTCGCCGGCTATTGGAACGCAACAGATAAGAAAAACGTTTGGTTTTCCGCCATCCTTGCGGTGGTAGCGCCGTTGGCCGAGCCCGTATTCAGCAATATCAAATATCACGATTTCGGCCGCAAGTTCCAGGCGATCGGCGCAGGATTCGAGAGTTCTTTCGGCAGCATCTTTGGTCGCTCGACGGCGCAGAAGGCCGAGAAGGCCGGCTTGGACAAATTGAGCCTGACCGAGAAGATATCGCTTCGTTCAAGCGGTGCCGTCAACCGTATGATTGACGGCGCGATCGAAGAGGGGTTGACGGAACAGGTGATCGAGATCGGCTTCCTGCGTTTCCTGCCTATCCCCGCCCAGGCGAGCGAGATCCTGCAGGAGATCCTCTCCCCGAACATCAGCATGCATGCTAGAAGCGCCGTGGACTTCTGGCGCAGCATGGGGGTCAAAGGTACCCGCATCACAGGTGTCCGGGTCAACGCGGCCAACATCGGCCGCAAGACCGGGGAGGCCGCCCAGACGCTCGTCGATATGGAGATAGACCAGCTCCGGACCGATCAGGGCGTCCTGCGGAATATCGGTGACGCCCTGCCTGCCGGAACGCAGATCACCGTCAATGAGAACGGCTATCAGCGCACCTTCGAGGTGGGCGCTCCGAATACCTCCTGGAATGAGTTTTTTGCTGTGCGGGCGCAGATGGCGGACCTGCAGCAGGGCTTGACCGGCATGCCCGAGACACAGAGGAACGAGGCTTTGTTGAAGATGCAGAGGGAGGCAAAGGCCGAGCAGGACCCGATCACGCGCGAGGCCAAGCTGAGGGTCGTGGCGGGGAATGTGGCCATCGCTTCCAACGCCACGGACCTCGTGGCGCAGGCCGTGACCGACAGGGGTATTCTCTTGATCGGTCAGGACGGCTTCAGCGTTTATACGGGAGACCGGGGCTCTTTGCCGAGCCACCACCTCGCGGTCAATACCCAGTATGTCGTCGAGGAGAGCCTTGCCGGCGGCACGACCCAGCAGGCCTTCAGGGAACAGGTCATGGGGGCGGTGGACCGCATGGCGTCCGCGTCGCTTTCCAGCGCCGGGACGTATGCGAGGGAATCCTTGAACGCCGCGGAGGTCGCTTGGTCGTCGCGCGCCAAGGCGCTCGGCGCCGAGCTCGAGATGCAGGCCGCGAAGTATTGGGACACGTACGCGCAGTACCTGGAGACGGGCGAAGATTATCTGGCTTCTCAGTTGTCGTGGTTGAGCGGTGTGGTCGACGGCATCAAGCAGGCGCGTGCCTTTGAGGGAGAGCTAGAGAAGGTCGGCAAATCGGGCGCCAGCATGCTTAGCCGCGGAGCGTTCGTCCTGAACTGGCAGACGTTTTCCAGGGCGGGCATGGGCGCGGCCGGCCGTCTGCGCACCTTGTTGAAGGAAGAGATGGCGCGCGACGGCGTGCTCGGCTCTCAGAAGGCCAGGCTGGAGGGGCAGGTCAAGGCGCTGGAAAACACGAAAAAGACATGGAGCGACTCTGAAAAGGAACAAAAACAAGGCCAGCTGAAACAATTGAAAGTGGCCGCCAAGGCAGTAGGCAAGGTGCTCGACCTGAAGGGATTGAGGTCATTGGGGCAGGTCGCCTGGCATCAGTACGAGCAGATGGTGGAGAGGGAGATGCTCGGTCAGTACACGG
>CAZDLS010000126.1:0-4321 GCA_964506425.1 uncultured Planctomycetia bacterium
TGGCTGGACCGTCTCTCTTTGACGCCCGAGAGCCTCGTGATCCAGGGGAGCGTCGTCTCGCTGACCCAGAACGAGATGACGCTCATCGGCGGTTTCCTTCAGGAGATCAGGACCAACAAGACGTTTTCCTCGGCATTCGAAAAGATCGAGCTCAATTCCGTCCAGCGGCGCACGGTGAAGAGCTATGACGTGGTGGACTTCGTGCTGGTGGCGGAGAGGAAGGCCGCCTCATGACCTCTTTGGACACCAAGACCCTCAAGACGCAGGTCCTGACGCTGCTGGAGAAGCCGCAGGCCTTTTTGGCGGTCGTGGGGGTGGTGCTGCTTTTGGACGCGGCGTTCATCATGCGCTGGCAGGCTGTCGCGCTGGGCAAGATGTTCAAGGAGGCGCACAAGCTCAAGAGCGATATCGTGGCCACCTATGATGAGGGCAAAGAGAGCGAGTCCCAAAAGAAGCGGCTCACGGATTATCTTGCCGAGCAGGAACGCCTCGACAAGATGGTCATCGGGCAACATGACCTGCCCAAGCTTCTGGAGTCCATCTCCAAATTCGCCGATATCGCGTCCGTGCGCATCCTGCGTATCCAGCCGGAGAGCACCGGTAGGCCCGGCGGACAGGAACAGGAGAAGTTCGCGCATCAGAGGATCTCGATCACGGCCAGGGCGGGGTACCATCAGCTGGGTCGTTTCGTCGGTCTGCTGGAGAGCGCCCCGGTTTTTGTAGATTTTAAAAATCTTGAAATCAAAGGGGATCAGGCAGAACCGGGAAGGCAGCATCTGACGATTTTACTTGAAGTTTTCAAGCGCAGAGAATAGAATGAAGAAGAATGGAGCTCGCCACGCGTCTTTTCTGGCGACATCCCCGGAGGGGATCGAATGAGGTGTCGGACGGCGGCCCTGGCAATGGCAGCCCTTGTCGGCCTGATGGGGGTCGTCGACCTGGCGGCGCAGGACGAAAAGGACAAATACCTTTATAAGGGCCAGAACAAGCGGGACCCTTTTGAGCCGCTGATCTCGCCTGCAGGCTATCTCATCAATCTGGATCCGAGGACCGATGAGACGCTGCGTCTGGAAGGGATCATGTTCGATTCCAAAGGGGATTCGATCGCGATCATCAACGGCGAACTCCTGCGGGTCGGCGAGTCTCTCGGCGAGGCCGTCATTATCAAGATCGAGTCCGAGATGGTCACGGTGATGCGTAACAACGAGACATTAGAGTTGGTGCTGCGAAGGGAGGAGTGATGATAAGGGGGCGGGCGCTCAAGATCTTTTGGTCTTTTGCCGTGGTGTCCGTGGTGGGAGTGGTGGCGGCGCCGGTCTGGGCTCAAAGGGCCGGTGATCAAGCGGCGGCGGCCGAGGAGGCCGAGATGTCCGCGGCGGTCGTCGAGGAGGGGGTCGGGGTCCCCGTCCCGGCGACCGAGGCGCAGGTCCCGGAGGGCGTGCCCTCTGCGAAAGAGACCATCACCCTGGATTTCAAGGAGGCGGATATCCGCGACGTGCTCAAGGTCATCGCCTACAAGAGCGGGGTAAACATTGTAGCGAGCCCTGAGGTCGCGGGGACCGTCAACGTCCGGATCACGGAGGTACCGTGGGAGAAGGCCTTGGATGTGATCCTCAAGTCGTACGGGTACGCGTACGACAAGCAGGAGAACATCATCATGGTGGCGCCCCTCGAGAAGCTGACAGCGCAGCGCAAGATGGAGCAGGACCTGGCACAGGTGCAGCCGACGCTGACGGAGATCGTCAACCTGCGCTACATCGACGCCGGGGACGCCAAGAAGGCGATCGAGCCTCAGTTGTCGCCGCGCGGCCGCGTGACGATCCTCGAAGTGACGGGTCAGGCGGGCTGGGGGTTCGGCGGGGCGTTCTCCGAGAAGAGCAACCGCACCTCGCAGACGACGAGCCGTTCGCGCACCCTGATCGTCTCCGACATCCCGCCGGTCCTGGACAAGATCCGGGAGGTCCTTTCGGACATCGACGTCAAGCCCAAGCAGGTCTTGATCGAGACGCGGCTCATCGAGATCAACCACAACAAGCTCAGGGATATCGGCTTTGATTACGCGACGGGGGCGCCGGGGGCGGCCTACAGCAAGGCCGTTACGACGGAGGCGATCACCAGGGATCTGTTGTCGGGCGCCCACATCTACGGCGGCGCCGGCGTGACCCCGGCGGCCTTCATCCCTCAGGCCGCGGCGATCTCGACGGCCAACACGGGCCTGAACCTGGTCTTCCAGAAGATCAGCGGCACGGACTTCGAGGTCATCCTGCGCGCCCTGGAAGAGGACGTGGCCACCAATGTCCTGTCCGCGCCCAGGGTCCTCACGCTGGACAGCCAGGAGGCCACGATCCTGGTGGGCGAGCGGTTCCCGCTCGTCGCCACGACCAAGAGCAGCGATACCTCGACGACGGTCGACGTCTCCCTCGATTCCTATATCGACATCGGCGTCCAGCTCAATGTGGTACCGCAGGTGAGCGGGATCAACCGCGACTACATCAACATGATCATTCATCCGGCGGTGACGAACGAAGGGACGCTTATCGAGAACCGGTACCCGCGCATCTCGACGCGCGAGACGCAGACCCAGGTCCTCATGCGGTCGGGTGAGACGATCATGATCGGCGGCCTGATCAAGGACTCCAAGAACGAGAGCCGGCAGGGCGTACCGTTCCTGCGCCGGATCCCGTGGATCGGCAAGGTCTTCTTTGAGCGCACGACCATCACCACGGAAAAGATCGAGCTGGTCATCTTCATCACGGCGCACGTGGTCGACGATGAAGGGCTGACCACGGATCAGCTCGAGATCCTCGAGAAGAATCTTGGGCTGCGCAGCGCCTCCAAGTAGGCCGCGGAAAAAAACGGGCACACGCAAGATTGATGACACCCCGCACATCAAGAGTGCGGGGTTGTCTTTTGAGACATGGCTTTCCATTACGCGTTCACATTGAGCAAGACGGGGGAGATGGCCGTCCTCTCCCATCTGGACGTGATGCGCCTGCTCGGGCGGGCCTGTCGCCGCGCCGGTATCCCTTTGGCCTTGACGCAGGGCTTCAGCCCTCGTCCGCGCCTGCGCCTGAAGCGGGCCGTGAAGCTCGGGGTGCCTTTCACGTGTGAACCGGGCGAGATGTTCCTCAAGGACCGGGTGCCCCCGCAGGAGCTGGCCGAGCGGCTCCGGCAGGCGCTGCCCGAAGGGATCTGTGTCAAGGAGATCGTATTCATAGAACAGCGATGATCGGAGGTATTTTGTGAGAGCCAAGAAAGAGATATTGATCAACTATGAACAGCAGGAGCGCCGCGTGGCGATCCTGGAAGAGGGGCGTTTATCGAACTACTTTGTCGAGCGCCTCACGGACCGGACGGTCCTGGGCAATATCTATAAGGGCAAGGTGGAGAACGTCGTGCCTTCCGTCGGGGCCGCGTTCGTGAACATCGGCGCCGAGAAGAACGGGTTCTTGTACCTGAACGACTCCATCCATCAGGTCCTGGATGAGGACATGGATGAGAGCAATGGCGGCCACCCCAAGCGCGGGGCACCGATGACCCTCAAGGCGGGCCAGGAGTTGATCGTCCAGGTGACGAAGGAGCCCTTTGGCACGAAGGGGGCACGCCTGACGACGCACATCAGTCTGCCCGGGAGGTACTGTGTCCTGATGCCCTACGAGCGCCACTTCGGCATCTCCAAGCGCATCAGCGACGACAAGGAGCGGCGCCGCTTGCGGGAGATCCTGAAGCAGATCAAGGTCCCCGGGAACATGGGGTCGATCCTGCGCACGGTCGCCGAGGGCGCGACGCTCAAAGAACTCCAGAGGGACCTGGAGCTCTTGGTGCGTCTCTGGGAGAAGATCGAGGGGGCGGCCAAGCACCGCCAGGCGCCGTTCCTCATCTATGAGGATTACGACCTCGTCCTGCGGATGCTGCGGGACTACTTCAACGACGAGATCGGCAACATCTGGATCGATTCGAAAGAGGAGTTCAAGCGCGTCCTGCGCTTCATGCGTTCGTACATGACCCGTCTGTCGCAGGCGGTCAAGCTCTACCGCGAGAAGGAGCCTTTGTTCGAGAAGAAGGGCATAGAGGAGGAGATCGAGCGCCTGTATTCGAACAAGGTCTTTTTGAAGAGCGGGGCCCACATCATCATCGAACCGACGGAGGGGCTGACGGTGATCGACGTGAACTCCGGAAAGTTCCGTCGGCGGAACATCTCCCAGGAAAACATGGCCTTCTCGGTCAACAGCGAGTCGGCGCGCGAGATCGCCCGCCAGCTGCGGCTGCGCGACGTCGGCGGCATCATCGTCATCGATTACATCGACATGATGGAGGAGCG
>CAZDLS010000127.1:0-4246 GCA_964506425.1 uncultured Planctomycetia bacterium
ACAAGGGCGTTGCCGGTTTTGTCCATTCGGGGCTGGACCTGCGCAGGTGCTGCGTCGTCTTCGGCGGTCACAGGCCGCACCTCTTCCTGCAGCGCGCGCTCGCCCGGCGCCTGAAGGACGATTTTCTCGCGCCGCGCTTCTTTTCCATCGACGAGTTCGTCGCCGCGGCGCTGGGCCAGCGCGAGGCCTTCGGCCCTTTGACAGACCTGGACGCCTCCTATCTCATCTATGAGCTGGCGCGCAAGAAGACGCCGCGGGTCGTGCGCGGCCGCGAACGTTTTTGCGATTTTTTCCCGTGGGCCGGGGAGATCCTGCGTTTTATCGAGCAGTTGGACCTGCAGGCGATCCCGTTGACGCCGCTGGCCGGCATCCAGGAACAGGCGGATATCGGCTACGATGTGCCCGAGAGCATCAACGAGCTTCTCAAGCATATCGTCGTTCTGCGCGAGGCCTTCCATCAGGCGCTCCTTAAGAGGCGCCAATACGTCCGCGGCTTCATGTATTATCGGCTGGCGGCGCTCATGGATGAGGTCGCCTTCGACGCCTTCGATGCCGTCTGCCTGTGTCATTTCTTTTACCTTCATAAGACCGAGGAGGTCGTTTTTCAGCGGCTTTATCAGGACGGCAAGGCGCACCTCTTTTTTCAGGGCGGCGCCCGGGAGTGGCCGGTGCTGGAGGACCTGGGCAAGCGCCTGGGCGTGACCGTCGAGGCGCCCCTGCGGCCGGCCGCGCCGGCCCGCCTGCGCGTCCATGCCGGCTTTGATCTTCACGCCCAGGTGGGGCAGGCGCGGGACGTCCTGGCCGGCATCAAGGATCCCGGGAAGACCGTCGTCGTGCTTCCGGACAGCGGGGCGCTCGTCCCGCTCCTCTGCGAGATCGCGACGCTCGTCAAAGACGTCAACGTCTCGATGGGGTATCCCGTGACCCGGACGTCGCTCTTTACCCTTTTGACGTGCGTCTTTGAGGCCCAGATGACGCGCCGGGGCGATGCCTATTACACGAAGGATTATCTGCGCGTGCTCAACCACCCTCTGGTCAAAAACATGGATCTTACGGGCGATACCGCCGCCACGCGCATCCTCGTCCACAAGATCGAGGAGGCCCTCTCCGGCGTCCTGCCCGCCGATCTCTCGGGGAGCCTCTTTGTCTCTCTCAAAGAGGTGCAGGCGTGCCGCGAGGCGGTCCAGGCGGCGCAGGTCTTTCTTGCAGGAGCGGCTTCAGGCCGGACCGCGGCCTTGAAGAAGGCCTTGAACGAGCTGCACCGCGTCTTCTTCGGGTCGTGGGAGGGGGTCACGGACCTGGATTCGTTCGCCCAGGCCCTGGAGGGCCTGCTGGATTGTCTGCTCGGCCGCGCGACCGTCGACAAGTACCCCTTGAACCTCAAGCTCATGGAGCGTCTCTTCGGCATCTGCGAGGAGCTGCGTCAGGCGGCCTGCGGACGCGAGCCCTTTGCGCAGGACGACATCTTTAAGATATGCAAGGGCCGGCTGGAACATGAGGCCGTGGCGTTTTCCGGCTCTCCCCTTAAGGGGCTGCAGGTCCTGGGCCTCCTGGAGACGCGCGCCCTGGATTTTGAGAACGTCCTCGTACTCGACGTCAACGAGTCCGTCCTGCCGAGGCTGAAGATCCACGAACCGCTCATCCCGCGCGATGTCATGATCAGCCTGGGGCTGGACCGGCTGGAAAAAGAAGAGGAGATCCAGCGCTATCAGCTCCGTTGCCTCTTGGCCTCGGCCAAGGACGTGCACCTTTTTTACCAGGAGCGCGACGACCGGTCGCCGAGCCGGTTCCTCGAGGGGCTGGTCTGGGAGAGGGAGTTGGCGGCGGGCCGCCTGGACGTCGTGCCGGTGAGCCGGGGGACCTTTGAGATCGGCGTCAGCGCCGAGGCCGGCCGCATCGCCAAGACACCCGGCCACCTGGAGCATCTCCGGCAGCTGACCTTCTCCGCCTCGAGCCTCGACACGTATTTGGCCTGCCCCCTGCGGTTCTATTATCAGTATGTCCTGGGCCTGCGCGAACGCGAAGAGTTCCTTGATGAGGCCGAGGGCTCTGATATCGGGAATTTTGTCCACGGCCTCTTGGAGGGGGCGTTTAAAAAGTTTCTGGGCCGCGCCCCGAAGATCGACGACGCGTTCCGCGCGCGATTTTTCAGGGATTTTGACGGGCTCTTTGAGCAGCAATTGGCGCGGCGCATGCGTGCCGACGCCTTCCTGGTCAAGGAGGTCTTGCGCGTCCGCCTCGAGGATTTTCTTTTGCGCGAGGAGGGGCGGCCGGTGGCGGCCGTCTGCGGCGTCGAAAAGGCCTACGAGACGCCGATGGACTTTTTCGGGACGGCCTTCCGCCTTAAGGCAAAGGTCGACCGGCTGGACCGGCTCAACGACGGCAGTCTGCTCGTGCTCGACTACAAGACGGGCGCCACGGACGTCATGCCCCGGCGGGGCGCCTGGGAAGGCGAGGCAGGGTTCACGCGGCAGAACATCAAGGCCAGGATGCGTTCTTTCCAACTGCCGCTGTATCTGGCGCTCGTCGAGCAGGAGGAGCGGCCGCAAGGCCTGGACGCGGCGCTTTATTACCTGCGCTACGCCCACCAGGAGGATGGCTTCAGGCGCTTTTTCGGCACGGGCGTGCCCCCGGCCGAACGCCGGGGGGTCCTCGACGGCTGCAAGCGCTGCGCCGCCTTTATCCTGAATGAGATCCGCGACCCCGCCGTGCCCTTCGAGCCGGACCGCAGCGACCCGGCGCACTGCAAGCACTGTCCGTTCTTTTATGCGTGTCGCTGATGCTCCGGAGCAGACTTTGCCGATAGGCTGGGAAATAGTTTCCAAGTTGTTTAGGAAAGCGCATGGGTGATATCTATGAGTAAGAAACGCTTGATATTTTTCGTCATCCTTCTCCTGCTGGCGGTTTTTCTGGCCGTGGCCGGCGTGTTCCTGTTCACTCCCGCCGGCGGGCGGTTCGTGGTCCGCCGCGTGATGCAAGGCGTGAGTTCGCCGGACGGCTATGACGTCAAGGCGATAACAGGGAGTTTCTCCTCTCATTTGGCCCTGCGGGAGGCGGAGTTGCGCGATGCGGCTTTTTTGCCGGACGGGTATGCCGTGCGCGTCCAGAAGGCGGAGATCTACTTCGATTCTTTGTCGTTGGCCGGCCTTAATGTCGAGCTCTACAACGGCCGGCTGTTGTTGCCGGGCGGCGCCGCCGTCGTCGCGGACGGCATGTATCAGGAAGGCGCCCTGGACGCGCAGGTCTATTTCCGTGAGGCGCAGGTCCGGGATCTCTTGGGGCTCTTTGCGCAGGACAAGAGGACGGCCTCCCTCAGGGGGACGGTGGCGTCGCTCGACGCGCAGCTCCAGGGCCCCTTGTCGGCGTTCCGGGTCGAGGGCAGCGCTGTCACGGGCAAGATTGAGATTGAGCGCATCGCGGCTGAAGATGTCCGCCTGCGTTATGATCTTCGAGTCTTTCCTTCTTCGAGCCAGCCTTTGGATGGCAGTATTGTCATCGATTCGGGGCGCCTCCTTCTTCCCCGCGCCGCGGTCCGGTTGACGCAAGGCCGCGTCACGTTCGAGAGAGATAAACCGGAGCCGGCCCTGGACATCAAAGGCGAGGCGGTCGTGGACCGCATACCCATCGGCGTGCGGCTGACCGGGACACCGTCCGCCCCGGACCTGCGCTTTACATCGGATGACGCTTCTTTATCGCAGATGCAGTTGATGGCGATGCTCTTGACCGGTCGGTCGCTCAGCCGCGACCAGGAAGCGTTGGCGCGTGGGCAGGTCCCGGCAGACCTGGCCAAAGACGTCCTGGATTATCTGGTCTTCGGGGGCAAGATCACGGAGTTCATCACCCGGCTCGGCCTCAAAGAGGTCTCCTTGACGGTCGAAGGCAACAAGCAGGGGGTGGGTGTGACGAAGGAGGTCGCGAAGGACCTGCAGGTGCGCTACGGCGTCGAGCAGAAGCAAGGCCGGATGGACGGCGAACACACGACCACGCAGACCGCGGGGGTGAGTTATGACGTGACCCGCAGCGTGAGCGTCGAAGCGACGACAGCGGCCAGCCGCACATCGGCCGGCGGCAACGAGACCGCCCCGGCCGAGGCGGACAACACGGTCCTGTTAAAGTACAAAAAAAGTTTTTAGAGAAAAAGGGACAGGCTACTTTTTTCCTGGTGTCAGTGGATATGGCAGTGGATGACCTGGTCTCTTTATGCCACAAAATGGCAGTAAAAGACCTGGTCTTTTACTGCCATTTT
>CAZDLS010000128.1:0-4209 GCA_964506425.1 uncultured Planctomycetia bacterium
TTCACGGGCGGGCAGGTCGGTATCCGGACGGACACCTCCCACACCCGCGCGAAGATCGTCGGGATCGACACGGCGCGGATTCAGCGCGCGCTCAAGGCCGGGCGCATCGTCATCGTGGCGGGTTTCCAGGGCATCAACGAGAACCTGGACATCACGACCCTGGGCCGCGGCGGCTCGGATCTGACGGCCGTGGCGCTGGCCGTGGCCCTCAAGGCGCGGGCATGCGAGATCTACACCGACGTCGAGGGCATCTACACGACCGACCCGCGCATCGTCCCTGCGGCGAAGAAGATCAGGCAGATCACCTACGACGAGATGCTGGAGATGGCCTCCCTGGGCGCCCAGGTGATGCAGGCGCGTTCCATCGAGGTGGCCAAGAAGTTCGACATGCCCATCCACGTGCGCTCGAGCTTCGCGGCGGGGCCGGGAACGATGATCTTAAAGGAGGCGGACAAGATGGAAGGTTTTGTGATAAGCGGCGTGACGTTGAACAAGAAGGAAGCGAAGCTGACCATCTGCGACGTGCCGGACCAGCCGGGCATCGCGGCCAAGCTCTTCCGCGAGATCTCGCGCCAGGGCATCAACGTGGACACGATCGTCCAGAACGTCAGCCGCCGGGGCACCACGGACGTTTCGTTCACCGTGCCGCTGGGCGAGCTGCACAAGGCGAAGACCGTGACGCAGAAGGTGGCCGCGAAGATCCGCGCCCACAAGGTCCTTGAGGACAGGGACATCGCCCGCGTCTCCATCGTGGGCGTGGGCATGAAGGCCCACACGGGCGTCGCCGCCAAGATGTTCGAGGCCCTGGCCGCCAAGAAGATAAACATCGACATGATCACGACATCGGAGATCAGCATCTCGTGCATCATCAAGAAGAAGAACGCCGAGAAGGCGGTCCGTTCTATCCACGCCAAGTTCGGCCTGGGCTGAACAGGATGCAGCGGGGGACCGGCAAAAAGGGGACAGTCCCCTTTTTGCCCTTTGCCACGAAAGGCAGACATGAACAAGATCGAACTGTATGACACGACATTGCGCGACGGCTCCCAGACGGAGGGGATCTCGTACTCGGTCTATGACAAGGTGCGCATCGCGCGCAAGCTCGACGAATTGGGCATCCACTACGTCGAGGGCGGCTATCCTTTGTCGAATCCGAAGGATAAGGCCCTCTTTGCGGAGCTGAAGAAGAAGCCCCTGAAGCATGCCAGGCTCGTGGCCTTCGGGTCCACGCGCCGCGGCGGGGCCGGGCCTGAGGTTGATGCGGGCTTGAAGAGCCTCGTGGCCAGCGGCGCGCCTTCGGTGACCATCTTCGGCAAGTCCTCGGATCTGCACGTGCGCGAGGTCCTGCGCGTCACGCTCGACGAGAACCTCGCCATGATCCGCGATTCGGTCGGCTACCTCAAGAAGAAGGGGCTCGAGGTCATCTACGACGCCGAGCACTTCTTCGACGCCTTCAAGCGCAACGCCGATTATGCCCTGCAGACGCTCAAGGCCGCCCAGGAGAGCGGGGCGCGGCTTTTGTGCCTGTGCGACACGAACGGCGGCAGCCTGCCGTCGGAGGTAACGCAGATCATCAATGACGTGCGCCAGGTCATCGACGCGCCGCTGGGCATCCACACGCACAACGACGCGGGCCTGGCCGTGGCCAACTCCATCGCGGCGGTCGAGGCCGGCTGCGTCCAGGTGCAGGGGACGATCAACGGCTACGGCGAGCGCTGCGGCAATGCGGACTTGATCCAGGTCATCGGCATCCTGAAGATCAAGATGGGCCGGGAGTGCATCCCGGAGGAGCGCCTGCGCACGTTGACCGAGGTCGCGCACTTTGTCAGCGAGATCAGCAACATGAAGCAGGCGGACAATCAGCCGTTCGTCGGCAAGTCCGCCTTTGCCCACAAGGCCGGCGTGCACATCAACGCGGTCTTAAAGACCCCCGAGAGCTACGAGCACATCGACCCTGTGCGCGTCGGCAACGCCCGGCGCATCCTCATCTCGGAGCTGGCCGGCAAGTCGCCCATACTCCTCAAGGCCCAGGAGATGAAGCTCGACCTCGAGAAGGATTCGCCCGGGACCAAGAAGGTATTGAAGGCCCTCCAAAACCTCGAGCACGAGGGGTTCCAGTTCGAGTCCGCGGACGCGAGCTTTGAGATCATGGTCAAGCGGGCGCTCAAGAAGTTCAAGGACTTTTTCATGCTCGAGGGCTTCCGCGTGATCATCGAAAAGCGCAAGAAGGGCCGCGTCACCTCCGAGGCCATGGTCAAGCTCAGGGTCGGCACGGAGAGCGAGCATACCTCCAGTGACGGCGACGGCCCGGTCAACGCCCTGGACAACGCCCTGCGCAAGGCGCTCAAGGCCTTTTACCCGCAGGTCCAGAAGATGCACCTCTCCGACTTCAAGGTCCGCGTCCTGGACGCGAAGGAGGGCACCGCCGCCAAGGTCCGCGTCCTCATTCAGTCCCAGGACGAACGGGACACCTGGACCACCGTCGGCGTCTCCGAGAACATCATCGAGGCCTCCTGGCAAGCCCTCGTCGACAGCATCGAGTACAAGCTCCTCAAAGACCAAAAGTGAGACAAACAGCCAGACTCTTTGTCTCATTTTTGAACCGCGAATTTGAGACAAAGAGTCTGGCTGTTTGTCTCAGTTTTTTGACGAGGATACAAGAGCATGGATACGCAGATACCGGCACAATACGATCCTAAGGACGTCGAGCAGAAGTGGTTCGAGCTGTATGCCCGGACTTCGCTCTTCCACGCCGAGAGGGATTTGGCCAAGAAGCCGTATTGCATCGTCATCCCGCCGCCGAACGTCACGGGCATCCTGCACATGGGCCATGCCCTCAATAACACCATCCAGGACATCCTCATCCGGGCGCGGCGCATGCAGGGGTACGCGGCCCTCTGGATGCCCGGGACAGACCACGCCGGCATCGCCACCCAGAACGTGGTGGAGCGCGCCCTTGCCAAGGAGGGCAAGAAGCGCGACGACCTCGGCCGCGAGAAGTTCCTCGTGCGCGTCTGGGAGTGGAAGAAGGAGTACGGCTCGACCATCATCCACCAGTTGAAGCGGCTGGGCGCCAGCTGCGACTGGCCGCGCGAGCGCTTCACCATGGATGAGGGTTACTCCGCCGCGGTCAAAGAGGTCTTCATCCGTCTCTATGAGAAGAAGCTCATCTACCGCGGGGACTACATCATCAACTGGTGCCCGCGGTGCCAGACCGCGCTCTCCGACGAGGAGGCGCCCCACCATGACCTGGAGGGTAAGCTCTATTACATCAAGTACCCTCTGAAGGAGGCCCCCAAGAAGAAGAGGGCCAGGGTCAAAAAGGCAAAAGGCGGCTTTTCTTTTGACGACGGCCTTGTCGTGGCCACGACCCGGCCTGAGACGATGCTCGGGGACACGGCCGTTGCCGTCAACCCCAAAGATACGCGCTACAAACATCTCATCGGCGCGACCCTCATCCTGCCGCTTATGGAGCGGGAGATAAAGATCATCGCCGACCCCATGGTCGACAAGGCGTTCGGCACGGGCGCGGTCAAGGTGACGCCTGCCCACGACCCCAACGATTACGTCATGGGCAAGGACCACGGCCTTGAGTTCATCAACATCATGGACCCGGACGCCGTCCTGAACGCCCACGCCGGAAATTACGCGGGCATGGACCGCTTTAAGGCGCGCCAGGCGGTCATCGAGGACCTGCGCGAGCGCAAGCTCCTGCTCAAGGTCGAAGACCACAAGCACGCCGTGGGCCACTGTTACCGCTGCCACACGGTCATTGAGCCCTATCTCTCCAAGCAGTGGTTCGTGAAGATGAAGCCGCTGGCCAAGGCCGCTATCACGGCGGTGAAGAAGGGCCGGATCAAGTTCACGCCCAAGCGCTGGACCAAGGTCTACCTCAACTGGATGGAGAACATCAAGGACTGGTGCATCTCGCGCCAGATCTGGTGGGGGCACCGCCTGCCCGTGTGGTACTGCCCCGAGTGCGGCAAGGATGCGACGGACTCCCGCAAAGGGGTCATCGTCACCCGCGACGTGCTCAAGGCCTGCCCGGATTGCGGCACCACGAACTTGAAGCAGGACGAAGACGTCCTCGATACCTGGTTCTCGTCGTGGCTGTGGCCGTTTTCGACCTTCGGCTGGCCGTTCGAGACGACCGTTGCCGAAGGTTCGGAGTCCCCGGACCCAAAGACCCTCGCCTACTGTTATCCGACGTCG
>CAZDLS010000129.1:0-4132 GCA_964506425.1 uncultured Planctomycetia bacterium
CCATGCCGCGGTCGTTCCAGTCCAGCTCCGCTTCGGGCGGCGCGGCAAAAAGGATAAAGAGACGCAGGGTATCCGCCCCGTATTCGGCGAGGATCTTGTCGGGGTCCACGACATTCCCCTTGGACTTGGACATGACCTCGCCCTCTTTCAAGACCATGCCTTGCGTCAGGAGGCGGTCAAAGGGCTCGAGGAACGCCAGGAGCCCCAGGTCCTTCATGAACTTGGTGAAGAAACGCGAATACAAGAGGTGCAGGATGGCGTGCTCGATGCCGCCGATGTATTGGTCCACCGGCATCCAATACTTCACGTCGCCGGCATCAAAGATCTCCTTGTCGTTCTTGGGCGAACAGTAACGCAGAAAATACCATGAGGAGTCGAAGAAGGTCGCCATGGTGTCCGTCTCGCGGCGGCCCGGCTCCCCGCACGTGGGGCACGCGGCCTCGACGAACTCCTTGACCTTGCCCAGCGGGCTGCCGCCCTTGCCCGATATCTTGACGTCCTTGGGCAGGACCACGGGCAGGTCCTTGACGGGCACGGGCACCACCCCGCACGCCTTGCAATAAATCATGGGGATCGGCGTGCCCCAGTAGCGCTGTCGCGAGATGAGCCAGTCGCGCAAGCGCCAGTGCACGGTGAGCTTACCCATCCCCTTCTCTTCCATCCACCGGCCGATCTTCTTTTTGGCGTCGTTGCTGGCAAGACCGTCGAACGAGCCGGAGTTCACCATGACGCCCTCCTCCTCAAAGGCCTGCACCATGCTCTCCACGGCCAACGTCTCTTCTCCGGGCTGGATGACGACGCGCAGCGGAAGCTTGTACTCCTTGGCAAAGAGGAAGTCGCGCTGGTCGTGCGTGGGCACGGCCATGATCGCGCCCGTGCCGTACTCCATCAACACGTAATCCGCGACCCATATGGGCAGCCTCTCGCCGTTGACGGGGTTGACGGCGTACGCGCCCGTGAAACGCCCCTCCTTCTTCACGTCCCCGGCCATGCGCTCCATCTTCGTCTCGCGGCCGACCTTGTCGATGAACTTCAAGACCCCCTTCTCTTCGGGCTTGCCGGCGATGAGCTTTTTGACCAGAGGGTGCTCGACCGCCAAGACCACATACGTCGCGCCGAAGATGGTGTCGGCCCGCGTCGTGAAGACGCGCAGGATATCACCTGACTCCAATTTAAAGAAGACCTCCACGCCAAAGCTCTTACCGATCCAATTCTTCTGCATCGTCACGACCCGCTCGGGCCAGGCCCCGAGCTCCTTCAAATCCTCGAGCAGACGGTCGCTGTACTGCGTGATCCTGAGGTACCACTGGTCCAGCTCCTTCTCGACGACCGCCGTCCGGCAGCGCCAGCAGCCGCCGTGGACGACCTCCTCGTTGGCCAGCGTCGTCTGGCAGCTCGGGCACCAGTTCACCGGCGAGGCCTTCCTGTACGCCAACCCTTTCTCGAACATCTTCGTGAAGAGCCACTGGTTCCACTTATAATAATCCGGCAGGCACGTGGTCACCTCGCGCGCCCAGTCGTAGGAGAAACCCATGCGCACGAGCCCCTCTTTCATCCAGTCGATACACCGCAGGGTCCAGCTCTCCGGATCGGTCTTGCTCTTGATGGCGGCGTTCTCGGCGGGTTGGCCGAAGGCGTCAAATCCCATCGGGTGCAGGACGTTGAAACCCCGCAGCATCTTATAGCGCGCGATCACGTCACCGATGGTGTAGTTGCGCACGTGGCCCATGTGGATGCGCCCCGAGGGATAGGGGAACATCTCCAGCACGTAGTATTTGGGCCGCGGGTCGTCGTTGCGGGTCGCGAAAATGCCGCGCTCGTCCCAGACCTTCTGCCACCGGGCCTCGGCCTCGCGGGCGTTGTAGCGTTCGTTTTTGTGCGATTCGGCGGTCATTTGCCGGTCTTTCTAAGGGCCCGGGAGGTGACATGGAAGGGCCCAGACGGTCAACTGAGCAGGCCGGCATTGAGCCAGCGCAAAAACAGCCGTGCCGGCTTTCGCCAGTATCCGCCCGCCGGCCGAGAAACAGGGCGCCATGACCCAAGTCGAGCAGCAAGGGACGCAAGCTTCCGCCGCTGACCCCGTCTTCCGCACCAGCGACCTGACCAAGGTCTATGTCACCGGCGACGTTCAGGTGCAGGCGTTGCGTGGCGTCGACTTCGAGGCGGGAGCGGGGGAGTTCGTGGTCATTCTCGGGCCGTCGGGCTCGGGCAAGTCCACATTCCTCAACATCATCGGCGGGCTCGACCGCGCCACCGCCGGTGAAGTGTGGTTTACCGATCACGAGCTCAGCCGGTACGACGACCGGCAATTGACACTCTACCGGCGCGACCACGTGGGATTCGTCTTCCAGTTCTACAATCTGGTGCCCAGCCTGACCGCGCGCGAGAACGTGGCGCTGGTCACCGAGATCGCGCGCGATCCCATGCGCCCGGAAGAGGCGCTCGACATCGTCGGGCTGGCCAACCGCATGAACCATTTTCCCGCCCAACTGTCGGGCGGCGAGCAGCAGCGCGTGGCGATCGCCCGCGCCATCGCCAAGCGGCCGCAGGTGCTGCTCTGCGACGAGCCGACCGGCGCACTCGATTCACACACGGGCGTACTGGTGCTGGAGGCACTGACGCAGGTGAACGCACAACTCGGCGCCACCACGCTGATCATCACCCACAACGTGGCGATCCAGGACATTGCCCATCGCGTCGTGCAGTTCGGCGACGGTCGCATCATTGCCAGCAAAGTCATCGCCGACCGCAAGCCGGCGTCGGCAATCAGCTGGTGATCGCATGAGCGCGCTGCACCGCAAGCTTTTGCGCGATCTGACGCGGCTGTGGCCACAGGCCCTCGCCATTGCCCTGGTAATGGCGGCGGGCGCCGCCACGCTCATCCTCGGCATCGGCGCCTATGAGTCGCTTTACGAAACGCGTGCGGCCTATTACGAGCGCAACCGCTTCGCCGACGTTTTTGCCAATCTGACGCGGGCGCCCAAGATCGTCGCAGACGAGATCGCGCGCATTCCCGGTGTCGCGGCCGTGGAAACGCGCATCGCCAAGATCGCGCTGCTTGACCTGCCGAACGTGGTGGAGCCCGCCTCCGCCATGTTCGTCTCCATACCGGACCTGCAGCAACAGAACCTCAATCTCCTGTACCTGCGCAGCGGGCGACTGCCCCTGCCCGGCGCAGAGCGCGAGGTGGTGGTCAGCGAACCGTTCGCGAAGGCCAACCATTTCGAGATCGGCTCGACCTTCGACGCTATCCTCAACGGCCGCAAGCGCGCGTTGCGCATCGTCGGCACTGCGCTGTCGCCGGAATTCATCTATGCGCTCGGGCCGGGTGAACTGCTGCCGAACGACCAGCGCTACGGTATCGTGTGGATGCGGGAAAAAGCATTGGCGGCGGCGTTCGATCTCACCGGCGCTTTTTCCAGTGTGCACCTCAAGCTCACGCGCGGCGCCTCCGAGGCGGCGGTCATCGAACGGCTCGATGCCATCCTCGCACGCTACGGCGGGCTCGGCGCGCACGGGCGGCGCGACCAGACCTCGCATGCGTTTCTCGACGCTGAACTCGATCAGCTCAAGGCGATGAGCCGCATCCTGCCGCCGATCTTTCTGCTGGTCGCGGCATTCCTGGTCAACATGACGCTGTCGCGGCTGATCCTGCTCGAGCGCGAGCAGATCGGCCTCCTGAAAGCCCTCGGCTACCGCAGCGCGGCGGTCGGCTTGCACTACCTCGAATTCGCACTGGCGATCGCCATGGTTGGCATCCTCATCGGGCTTGCGGCCGGCACCTGGCTCGGATTCGGCATGACACAGCTCTACGCCGAGTTCTACCACTTCCCGTTTCTGGTCTTCAGCCTCAACCCGGCAACCTATGTCATCGCCGCCACGATTACGTTGGCTGCCGCGGCCGTCGGGGCCATCAAGGCGGTGCGTGACGTCGTCAGGCTGCCGCCCGCGGTGGCAATGGTTCCGCCGGCGCCGGCGATCTACCGCCGCCTGCTGCCGGAGGCGATGTACAACGTCCTGCGTATCCCGCAATCGCTGGTCATGGTGGCGCGCCATCTAATGCGCTGGCCGGTCCGCTCGGCGAGCAGCATCCTCGGCATTGCACTGGCGGTGTCGATCCTGGTCGGTTCGC
>CAZDLS010000130.1:0-3913 GCA_964506425.1 uncultured Planctomycetia bacterium
CCGTCGCCTTGGAGGCCAGGGCCGAGGAGCGCGAGACGCGCGGGTTCATCTCGATCACCACCATGCGGCCGTTCAAAGGGTCGATGGCGAACTGGACGTTGCAGCCGCCCGTGTCCACCCCGATCTCGCGGATCGCCCGGATGGAGGCGTCGCGCATCATCTGGTATTCGCGGTCGGTCAAGGTCTGCGCCGGCGCGACCGTGATGGAGTCGCCCGTGTGGACGCCCATGGGGTCAAAGTTCTCTATCGAGCAGATGATGACGACGTTGTCCTTGCGGTCGCGCATCACCTCGAGCTCATACTCCTTCCAGCCGAGGACCGACTCCTCGAGCAGGACCTCGTGGATCATGCTGTACTCCAGGCCCCGCGACGTCAGCTCTTCGAATTCCTGCATGTTAAAGGCTATCCCGCCGCCCGTGCCCCCGAGCGTGAAGCTCGGCCGGATCACGATGGGCAGGCCCAGGGCCTCGACGGCCTTTCGGGCCTCTTTTATGGACTTGACGTTGATGCTGCGCGGCAGGTCGAGGCCGATCTTCTCCATGGCCTTTTTAAAGAGGTCCCTGTCCTCGGCCTTCTCGATCGCCTTGCGGTCCGCGCCGATCATCTTGACGCCGTAACGCCGCAGCACCCCGCGCTTGGCCACGGCCACGGCGACGTTGAGGCCGGTCTGGCCGCCCAGCGTCGGCAGCAACGCGTCCGGCCGCTCCTTGGCGATGATCTTCTCGACGACCTCGGGGATGACCGGCTCGATGTACGTCGCGTCGGCGAACTGCGGGTCGGTCATGATGGTCGCGGGGTTGGAGTTCAACAGGATGACCTTGAACCCTTCCTCCTTCAACGCCTTGCACGCCTGCGTGCCGGAGTAGTCGAACTCGCAGGCCTGGGAGATGATGATAGGCCCCGAGCCGATGATCATGATCTTCTTGATGTCCTTACGCTTGGGCATATCGTCTAGTGTCTTGTCTTTCTGTGCTTGCGCATCAAGGCGGTGAAGCGGTCAAAGAGGTACCCCGCGTCGTGCGGTCCCGGGCCGGCCTCCGGATGATACTGGACGCTAAAGACCGGCAGCTTGGCGTGACGCAACCCCTCGTTCGTGCGGTCGTACAGGTTCACGTGCGTCATCGTGACGTGCTTGTCCTTGATGGAGCCCATGTCCACGCAAAAGCCGTGGTTCTGCGCCGTGATCTCCACCTTGCGCGTCTCCAAATCCATCACGGGATGGTTGCCGCCGTGGTGGCCGAACTTGAGTTTATAGGTCGAGCCGCCGAACGCGTGGCCGAGGAGCTGGTGGCCGAGACAGATGCCGAAGACCGGCACCTTGCCGAAAAACTTCCTGATCTCGTCGATGAGGGCGGGCAGGGCCCCCGGGTCGCCGGGGCCGTTCGAAAGAAAGACGCCGTGGGGCTTCATGCCCAGGATCTCCTGGGCCGGGGTGGCGGCCGGCACCACCTTGACGCGGCAGCCCGCCTTGTCCAGCAGGCGCAAACTGTTGTACTTGATCCCGAAGTCCATGGCCACGACGAAAAACTCCTTCTTCTCGGCCCTCTTGGCCGGCGCGGCCGGCCAATCGTAGCCCTGGGCGCACGTCACGTCCCGCACGAGGTCGCGGCCCACCATCTGCGGCGCCTTCAAGGCCTTCTTGCGCAGGCTCTCCCTGTCGAGGTCCTGCGTCGAAAGGATGCCCCGCATCGCGCCCGCGAGCCGGATCCGCCGCGTCAGCGCCCGCGTGTCCACGCCCTCGATCGCCACGACCTTGTTCTTGATGAGGTACGCGTCCAGGGGCAGGGCCGAGCGCCAGTTGGAAGCGATGCGCGAACGCTCCTTCACCACAAAACCCTCGGCCCACGGCCTGGCCGACTCCACGTCCTCGGCGTTCGTCCCGTAGTTGCCGATCAAAGGATACGTCATCGTCACGATCTGCCCCTTATAGGACGGGTCTGTCAGTATCTCCTGATACCCCGTCATCGAGGTGTTGAAGACGACCTCGCCCACGGCCTCGCCCTCTGCGCCGAAGCTCCGGCCCTCCACCACAAACCCATCCTCCAGCAATAATATCGCCTTTTTCATGGGATCTTTACTGCCACAAAGTGGCATAAAATGACTTGGTCATTTACTGCCACTTTTGAGGTGGGCGAGGGCAGCCTTTATCCTCTTTGCGGCCTGCGCCGGGGTCTTGACCTGCGCCACGCCGGGGATCTTCCAGGAGCCCAAACCGATGACCGGCTTGCCGGCATTCAAAGCAAAGGCCACCTCGGAGAGGGTGCCGTACCGGCCAGGCAGGGCCACGACAATGTCAGCGCACCCAACGACCAGGGTGTTTCGCGTATTTCCCAGGCCTGTTGCTATCGGTATGTCAATAAAGGGGTTAGCATCATTTTTCCTGTCTGACGGGAGGAGCCCGATAGTCACCCCGCCGCCTTCCTTGACACCCTTAGAAACAGCCTCCATTACTCCACCTAAGCCTCCGCAAACAACCAAAACACCCATTTTTGCCAATAAATAGCCCAATTTATTGGCTTTTTGCTCCACTTCATCAGAAATACTATGTCCGCCGACAACAGCGACCAAGACCTTATCAGTAGATATAGAGATTTTTTTCAAACTCAACCTCTTTGGTGATAGGGTTTTGCACCCGGAACTTGACTGATCTGGCCTTCCTCTCCAAGTTGGACCCTTCTGTCAACTTCAGATGAGTAAGGAAGAAAGAAGAAATATCAAACTCTTTCTCCTGGCCGGCCGCGATATCGCTCAGCTCCAGGGGAAAGATCATCTTCATGTTGTCGATGAAGAGGTCCAAAGCCACAGCGTCGATGGCCCTGGAGCCCAGGTTCTTGGCGACCAGAAGGATGCGGGGTTCCTCCGGCCGGGGCCGGGTGTAGTAGATATCCGTTATCTCGTACTGAAACGGCTGCATCCAACTGAAGAAGATCTCATTAAAGGGCGACTGGTCAACGCAGCCAAAGTCGATCTCCTTGAGCACCGCACCCTTGCCGACATCGATGGCGTCCTTGTAAAACCCGCTGTAATCCCCTTGGGCCCCGAGATAATTGAGGAAGGCATCCTTCTGTGTGCGCTCCTCGCGCACGGCCGGCGCTGCGACGTCCCACTGGGCAAAGACCTTGTAGCGGCCCGGCGGGATGCCCGTGATCTCGTAACGCACCTGCGTCAGGGTGACGTTAGCCGCGTCCACGGCCGCATAGAGCATCGGCGCGGGGAAGGCATACCGGCCGTCGGGTTGCTCCCTGAGCAGGTACACGTAGAGGCCGCCGCTCGCCTCGCTCGAGACCGGCACCTTAGAGGGCATGTCCGGCAGCGTCACGGCCCCGGCGATACGGCCGTCGCCCGAGAGCGGGGGCTCGCCCCTTTTGCGCGCCTCGATCGCCGCCTCAAGCTCCGCCTTGCGCTCCTCGAGCATCTGCAGATAGGACGCGTAGGCCTGTAAAGTCAAGGGGCTGACGTCGATATCCGGAAGTTCCTGGATCCTCTCCTCGGGAAAGGACCCTCCGGCCTTCAGGGCCTTGTCGCCTTCGACGAGAGAATGGATGCGCGAGGTGATGCCTTCGGTGGGCGGCCGCAACGGCAGGCTCGCCGGACCCGAGGTCTCGGCCGGCGTGAGCGTCTTCTTGATATAAAAAGGCACGGCCGATAACTCCTGGGTGTAGGTCTCTTCCTCAGAAATCCTGGAGATGTCCTCAAGGAAGATCGTCGCCGTCACCGCCTCCGGGCCTTCCCCGCTCTTGAGGACGATGTAATCCGGGTTCTTTTCGACGATACGCCCCACCATGACGCGGCCGTTCTTGAGATACACGGCTTGGGCAAAGGCGGGACGCCCGCCGGAGAAAACGAGGAGGAGGACGACGCCGATGATGAGTATTTTTCCGTGCATATCCCGTGCCCCCGGCAGGAATCGAAC
>CAZDLS010000130.1:3923-4087 GCA_964506425.1 uncultured Planctomycetia bacterium
AGCACAGCTTAAGGGGAAACGGTCTTTCCCCTTAAGATCCCCTTTTCAGGTTCTCTCCCTGCCGGAAGCATATCCCGTGCCCCCGGCAGGAATCGAACCTGCACCACTAGCTCCGGAGGCTAGTGCCCTATCCTTTGGGCTACGGGGGCGAAATCTATCACAAC
>CAZDLS010000131.1:0-4075 GCA_964506425.1 uncultured Planctomycetia bacterium
CCTCCAGGTCTTAGAGGACGGCCGCCTCACCGACAGCTTCGGCCGCAAGGTGGACTTCCGCAACTGCATCATCATCATGACCTCGAACGTCGGCGCCGAGATCCTGCGCAAGCAGGGGTCGCTGGGCTTCAAGGTCCAGTCCGCCGATGTGTCGTACGAAGGCATGAAGGAGCGTCTCCTCGAGGAGGTCAAGCGCACCTTCAAGCCCGAGTTCCTGAACCGCATCGACGACGTGATCGTCTTCAGGCCCCTCGAGCGACAGAACCTGTACCAGATCGTCGAGATCGAGATAGGCGAGGTCCAGGAGCGTCTGGCCGAGCACCAGGTGACGCTGGAGCTGGACGCGTCGGCGAAGGACTTCCTGATCGACAAGGGGTTTGACCCCGTCTTCGGCGCCCGTCCCCTCAAGCGCACGATCCAGCGTTATGTCGAGGACCCGCTGGCCGAGGAGATCATCTCCGGACGCGCCCAGGAGAAGATGAACATCAAGGTGAGCCGCCGCAAGGACCGCGAGGAGCTGGAGTTCGACATCGCATGACGATCCGCAAGGGGTTTTACGTATCGATCGGCCGAAGGGTCCTGGATTTTTTCAGTTTCTTCGCGGGGCTCGTGCGCCTGAGCGTCCAGACGCTTCTCTTGATCCCGGCGCGTCCTCTGGGCGCGCACCGTTTTTTTGAGCAGGCCGGCAAGGTCGGCGTCAACAGCTTTCCCATCGTCTCGCTCGTCTCGTTCTTCATCGGCGTGATCCTGGCTTTGCAGACCGCCTACATCATGCAGAAGATGTCGAGCGAGATCTACATCGCGAGCATCGTGGCGGTGTCGCTCACCCGCGAGCTGGGGCCGGTCATCACGGCCTTGATCGTCGCCGGCCGCAGCGGGGCCGGCATCACGGCGGAGTTGGGGACGATGGCCGTGACCGAGCAGGTGGACGCGCTCGAGACGTTGGGCTCCAACCCCATCAAGTACCTCGTCGTGCCGCGGTTCCTGAGCCTGACGGTGATGCTGCCGGTCCTGACGGTCTTCGCCAATGCCATCGGCATCTTCGGCGGGTACCTCATCGCCGTGTACCGGCTGAGCATCCGTTCGAGCCTGTACATGAACATGACCTTTCAGACGCTGGTCTACAAGGACCTCTACACCGGCCTCATCAAGACGGTCTTCTTCGGGATGATCATCGCCATCGTCGCCTGCTTTGAGGGGTTGACCGTCAAGGGCGGGGCCGAGGGGGTCGGCAAGGCGACGACGCGCTCGGTCGTCAACACCTTTATCCTCATCATCGCGGCGGACTGTTTTTTCACGGCGCTCTTCTATTTCTTTTTGGAGTAGGCCCCATGTCGATGATCGAGCTCACGGATGTCTCGAAGAACCTCGCCGGCAAACAGGTCCTGGACCATATGTCCTTGGCCGTCGAGGAGGGTGAGACAAAGGTCATCATCGGCCGCTCGGGCGTGGGCAAGAGCGTGACCCTGAAGCACATCGTACGGCTCATGGAGCCGGACAGCGGCGAGGTGCGCGTCCAGGGGCGCGACGTGCTTTCCTTAAGAGGCAAGGATCTGAGCGAGCTCCACATGCAGATCGGCATGGTCTTTCAGGGCGGGGCGCTCTTTGATTCGTTGACCGTGGGGGAGAACGTCGGTTTCGTCCTGCGTGAGCACATGAACCTCAGGACGGCCGAGATCGAAGAGCGCGTCAAGGAGTCGCTCGCGCTGGTGGGGCTCTACAGCGTCGAGGAGGTCATGCCGGCGGACCTGAGCGGGGGCATGAGAAAACGCGTGGCCCTCGCGCGCGCCATCTGCACGCGGCCCAAGATCATCTTGTACGACGAGCCCACGACCGGGGTCGACCCCATCACGGCGGACGCGATCAACCTTCTGATCGACGAGCTCCACGATAAGCTCAAGGTGACCTCTATAGTCGTGACCCACGACATGCGCAGCGCCTACAAGGTGGCGGACCGCATCGCGATGCTCTATGAAGGCAAGATCATCGCCGAGGGTACGCCCGACGAGATGCGCTATGCGCACAACCCCTATGTCCATCAGTTCATCACCGGGGCCGCGCACGGCCCGATCACGGAAGGCCAGAGCTCTATCGTTAAAAACAGTATAGATTAAGGAGAGCCCCATGGCAGACAGAGCGCGGAGCGTCGAGTTCAAGGTTGGGTTGTTCGTCTTTCTCGGGCTGGTCGTATTGGTCTGGTTCGTCCTCTTGATCGGCGACTTCAAGCTGATGAGGGTGGGGTACCGGATCAACGTCGCCTTCGGTTTTGCCAACGGCATCAAGGTGGGCGCTCCCGTGCGCATCGCCGGCGTGGACAAGGGCGAGGTCAAGGAGATCGCGCTCTCCCATGACGCCGACAACAAGCCCCTGATCACGATCTCGGCCTGGATCGACGGCGACGCCAAGGTCCCCTCCGATTCGCGCGCCTGGGTCAACACATTGGGGCTCCTGGGAGAGAAGTATCTGGAGATCATTCCCGGCGAAGCCTATGGGACGCCGTTGCCGGAAGGAGGCCTGCTCAGGGGGGAGGACCCGACCTCTGTCCAGGAGGTGACGGATCTGACGAAGGATATCGCGCTCCAGGCCAAAGACACGCTGGCGAGCCTCCAGGACGTCCTGGGTTCGCTGGACGCGGTCCTGGGCGATGTGCAGGAAGGACGGGGGACCGTCGGCAAGCTTTTCACGGACGCATCCCTCTATACGGATATCGAAGAGATGTTCGCGGACCTGAAGCTCCATCCGTGGAAACTCTTGTACCGCCCCAAAGGGGTCCAATAGCCAAAAGGAACGCAGACCCGTTAAGGTCGTCGCACGATGAGGCCCACCACAAAAACGAAGTCGGCTTTTGTCTGTCAAAGCTGCGGTTTCAGCTCACCGAAGTGGTTAGGCAAGTGCCCTGATTGTTCCAGCTGGAATACGTTCGCGGAAGAGGAGGTCGTGCCGGCGCCGCGCCGCACGGCGTCGGCCGCGGCGCCCGCGCCCCTGCCCGTGCTCCTGCGCGACGTCGTCGCCGAGGAGCGCTCGCGCTTGAAGGTGGGCATCGGCGAGCTCGACCGGGTCCTGGGCGGAGGGATCGTGCCCGGGTCGGTCACGCTGATCGGCGGCGATCCGGGCATCGGCAAGTCGACCATGGCGCTGCAGCTGTGCCACGAGCTGGCCCGGCAGGGCAAAAAGATCTTGTACGTGAGCGGCGAGGAGTCGGTCCAGCAGACCAAGCTGCGGGCCGCGCGCCTGGGCGCCGGCTCAGGAGAACACTTTTTCATCGTCAACGCCCTGGACATCGAGCAGATCCTCGGCATGATCAGGAAGGCCGTGCCGGATTGCGTCGTCGTCGACTCGATCCAGGTCGTGTACCACGCCTCGTTGAGCGCGAGCGCCGGCAGCGTGAGCCAGGTGCGTGAGTGCGCGGCGCTCCTGACGCAGATGGCCAAGCAGACGGGAATCAGCGTCTTTCTCATCGGTCACGTCACCAAAGAGGGGACCCTGGCCGGCCCGCGCGTCCTGGAGCATATCGTCGATACGGTCCTCTATTTCGAGGGCGAGCGTTTCTCCCATTACCGGATCCTGCGGGCCTTCAAGAACCGCTTCGGCTCCACGAACGAGGTCGGCGTCTTCGAGATGGCCGCGCAGGGGCTCCGGGAGGTCGCCAACCCTTCGCAGATATTCTTGAGCGAGAGGCCGCAGGGGGCGGCGGGCACGACCGTCGTGCCGGTCCTGGAGGGAAGCCGGCCGATCCTCGTCGAGATCCAGGCGCTCGTGACGAAGGCGAGCTTCGGCGTGACGCGGCGCAAGGCCCAGGGGATCGACTATAACCGGTTGAGCCTGCTCGCCGCGGTCCTCGAAAAGAAGCTACGCCTCAGACTTTTTGATAAGGATGTCTTTGTGAACGTCGTCGGCGGCATGAAGACCGACGACCCGGCGGTGGACCTCGCGGTCTGCGTCGCCATCGGCTCGAGCCTGTACGACAGGCCCGTGCCGACGGACACCGTCGTGCTGGGCGAGGTGGGGCTGGCGGCCGAGGTGCGCAGCGTCTCGCACCTCACGCCGCGCCTGAGCGAGGCACGGAAGCTCGGCT
>CAZDLS010000132.1:0-4043 GCA_964506425.1 uncultured Planctomycetia bacterium
ACCCGCCAGGCACCGGAGCGCATCCGCTCCATCGCCTCCGGGCTTGCCGACATCCACGGTCCCCTGGCAGGACTTCTCCCCTGGAAGAGGGTGGATGGGGCCTTCCCCTGGGGTAAAGAGTTCTTCCCTGGCCAGCCCTTCTACAACATCCACGGCATCCAGATCCTGGATTATGAGGGCACGGAGATCGACTACATGCAGTTCTGGGCTGCCGGCGAAGGCCAGAACTGCGGCATGCACGACCACGCCGATGACCCGTCAGACCTGGCCCCGGCCTTCTGCGAGATCCACGAAGGTATGTTCAACGGCACAGGCAAGGGCGGCATGGTGGACCATAAGGGCAATCTTTATATCGTCCAGGAAGGCGAGGAGCACGGTCCCTTCTGGCATTTTGATCTTGCCACAGGCATCGCCGTCCTGCGCGCCAACGGCACCGTCTCCTACGACCCGCACAAGTGGCAGGCCGGCGGAAGGCCTGAAAATGCCGAAACCGGCAAGGGTCAATTCAAAGACTTCGACATCTGGGCCGTGCACGAGTTCAACCCGGAGTACGCGGTGTTGGAAGTGGCCAGGATGGCGTCGTCACCGGGGGCGAGTTCATGGAATGAGCCGCATCATCTTGGTTACGGCACATTTGTCGTTCGGACGCCGGAAAGCCTTAACAGAGAGATTATCGAGAGCATTATTCAAGCTGGAATAAAGTCTGTCTCGAGATGGGGGATCCGCGATGGCAGATATCACCATGGTTCCCAAGAGGAGAGAGTTTTAGGAAGTGTGTATGGAGTCCTGTGCGCGAATCGAGAAGACATAGAAATGGGTTTATATATAGGGCCGTATGCTGTTTTCCCGGTTATTTGCGAGAGGCCGGATGAAAATTTGACCATTAAGGCCGGGAAGGATTTTTCTGAAGAGCTCTCCCGCCGTTGCCGGCATTCGATTCTTTTTGTCATGGCAGATGGCGGGAGGAAGAAAGTAATTTTGCGACGGGGAGGTTATACTCCGGCCGGACAATATTTCGGCGATTTGGCGAACAAGTTTCGGGAAGCTACAGTTGAGCCGCCTGTCGCCTTGGAGGATGTCGATTATCTTATTGTTCCTGAGAAGATATCCCATTTTGTCAAAGGCCGTATTCCTGAATCAAAGATCAGGATTGTCTCGTATGCTTCAAAGAGGGTTGATATGGAAATGGGGGAAGTAGATATCGATACTGTTGTGTTTACTCGGTTTAATATAGAAGTTCCGGATTACGAAACAGAGGTTCGAAAGATTTTAGAAACAGAGCGAAGGTCTTTGTTTATAACCGGAGTAAGGTTAGCTGCTCCTTATGAAGAAATAACTTTTGCTCTTGGCAGACTCGAGGAAATGAGGCAAAAGGGAAGGAGCGGCGATGATCCTTCAATAAGCGCTTCGTCTTCTATCGCCATCCCCGAGACAAAACTCGCCATCCTCGCCGCCCCGGTCTTGACTGGCGGCCTGAAAGCTCAGCCCCGTCCTGATGGAGCCCCGGCCTCCAGCCCTGCTGTCAACATCTCCTCTCCCACCATGACCCGGTGGTATCAGGACGCCAAGCGGCTCTTCGGCCGCAGCACCTTTGGCGAGACCCTCATCTTCGGCACGAGCGGCATCAGGGAGCTCGTGAAGTTCCTGCAGAGCATCAAGTGCTATGCCGTTGCCGAGGGCATCTTAAGCTACATGAAGGAGATCGGGCAGCCCCGCGCCGTGGCCTTTGCCGGCGATTACCGCCCCTCCACGCCCCGCATCATGCTCACGCAGGTCATGGCGGCCCTGAAGTGGGGCTTCCAGCTGCTCTACGCCGGCAACATCCCCACCCCGGCCGTCGTCTATTACGGCATGTACCGCAAGGAGGGTGCCCTGCCCAGCTCCATGGTGACGGCCAGCCACTGCCCGGTCCTGCCTCCGCCGCTCGAGCAGAACGGTATCAAGCCCAACAGGACGACCGGCGAGGTCTTAAAGGAGGATGAGCGCAGCATATTGAAACACGTCCGCGAGTTCATGGAGCTCGAGTTCATGATGCGCGAGGCCGAGAGTGCCTTCGATACGCAAGGGGACCTCAAGCAGGAGGGCTTAAGCTCTGAACAGAGGCAGCTGGTCGAGAGGGCCCTGGCCATATTAAACGAGATAGCCCAGGAAGCCAAGGGCGCGCCGCTCTCAGGCGAGAGGTCCGAGCATAACGTCTACCAGGAAGCCAGCGACATGTACGAGCAGCGCTATGTGGGCTCCTTCGGGAAGATCTTCGATAAGACCGACAACCTGGCCTTCGTGGAGCACATGGCCGTAGGCAGGGACGCGGTCAAGAGGATATTTGCCGGCCTGGGGGCCAGCCTTCATGCCTTCGGAAGGCACGAGGACTGGGTCGAGGGCTTTGTCGTGGATACCGAGGACATCAAGCCCAAGCTGGCTCGGTTCGTCAAGGATATCGCGGCCCAGTTCAAGCAGGGGGCACGGTCCCCCATGGGGACCCGCCCCCTGACGGGGATCTTTACCACGGACGGCGACTCCGACAGGCCCGCCTGCTTCGAGGAGACCGACGGCAGCTTCGTTTACGGCGACAAGTTCTGCTACTTCGCCTGTGAATACATCAGGAACCTCAAGGCCAGCCAGGGCAAGAAGATGTTCGCCGCCGTCACGGCCAGCGTCAGCGACACCGTCGTGCGCCGGATGGAGAGCCTCGGCATAGAGGTCGTGAAGGTTAAGATCGGCTCCCCCTACGTCGTCAAGGCCATGGAGGACAGGCTGGAGAGGGCCAGACAGGATGGTGAGGAGGTCATATGCGTCGGCTTTGAAAGAAACGGCGGCTTCCTCTTAGGGACAGACATCACCCTCGACAACGGCAACGTCGTCAAGGCCCTGCCCACCCGTGACGCCATCCTGCCTCTCATTTGTCTCTTCCACACGGCCAAGAAAGAGGGCAAGACCGTCAGCGAGCTCGTCAACGACCGGTTCAGCGGTGCGTACGCCTGCTGCGTCTGGTCGGGCCTCATCGACTCCACGACCGTGGTCGAGGGAGAGGAGGGGGCATATTACACCGGCCTCTGCCAGGAGTACTCCGCGGGCATGGGCCAGGCCATCATGAGGAGCTTCTCCCCCCGCGACCTCAACATAACCGAGGTGCGCTTCGATGAAAAAGGCGGCGTCACGTATCTCACGAAGAGCGCGGCTCAGCCTCAGGCCGCCGACGCCGCCTTCGCTTCCTTCATGCTCGGGATAAAGGGGAAGCAGGAGGAGGACTACTTCACCGAGGAGAGGGGCTTTGCCGGCGGCATCGAGCGGATCAACTACTGCGACGGCGTCCGAATGATCTTCAGGAACGGCGAGGTCGCTCACATGAGGCCGTCGGGCAACGCGCCCCAATGGAGGATGTACTCCGAGGCCAAGACCCAGGAGCGCGCCGAGGAGATCCTAAGCTACATCAGCTGCGACGACAGGCCCATCTACCCCCTCATGATCGCCGCCTACAAGGAAGAGAAGAAGCACTACGAAGGCGTGGGCATCGCGCCCCGGGACAGCCAGGCCATGAGAGACACCTTCGAAGGGCTCTTCGATACCAAAAGCGACCGGTGGACGACCTGGCAGATGACCTTCGGCGGCAACGGCGAGCATCGCCTGGAAGAAGGCATCCTCTTCGGCAAAGATAATGCCTCGGTGAGTTTTTACGCTACCAGGGTCTACGACGTCACGGGCGAGCTGGCCTGGCTGTCCGCGCAGGGATATGCGCAAGAAAAGCTCACCATCGGGCGCTCCATCACCTGGGACCGTCAGGAACAGACCCTGACCTGCAAGGAGACCTGGTCGGACGGCCGCGAGGTCGTTGTCGTCTTCAAAGGCCCCGACGCCTGGCTTGAGATCGGCCGGGGCATCGACAAGAACATCCCCATGGGCAAGTTCCAGGACATGCCCTTCCCGGTCATGAGCGACAGGGCCAAGGAGCACTTTAAGCAGGAAGGCATATATTGGCTCGACCTCTTCGACGTCTCGGTCGAGTCGGAGTTCACCGTCGAGGGCCCCATGTGGGCGCATAACTT
>CAZDLS010000133.1:0-4016 GCA_964506425.1 uncultured Planctomycetia bacterium
CATCTTGGAGGCCGCGGCCGAGCTCATCAAGGACGGCAAGAAGGTATACCCCGAGATCATGATCCCGGTCGTCGGCGAAGTGAAAGAGCTCGAGGACCAGCTGGTCATCGCCAAGAGGGTCTACGCCGAGGTCTTGAAGAAGTCAGGCCTCAAGAAGATCGACCACATGTTCGGCACGATGATCGAGATCCCCCGCGCCGCCTTGGTCGCGGACAAGATCGCCGAGGTCGCGTCCTTTTTCTCGTTCGGGACGAACGACCTGACCCAGATGACCTTCGGGTATTCGCGCGACGACATCGGCGGTTTCCTGCAGGATTATCTGGAAAAGGGCATCCTGCCGGACGATCCGTTCCAATCCATCGACATCGAGGGCGTCGGCGAGCTGATCACCATGGGCATCACCCGCGGCCGCAAGACGAACAAGAACCTCAAGGTCGGCATCTGCGGTGAACACGGCGGCGACCCGCGCTCGATCGCCTTCTGCTATAAGGCGGGGATGAACTATGTCAGCTGTTCGCCCTTCCGCGTGCCGATCGCGCGCCTCGCGGCCGCCCGGGCCGTGCTCGCGGACAGGCCCGCGAAGAAAAAGACGAGGAAAAAGTGAGACGATCAGCCTGGCTGTCAGTCTCACTTTCAGACCCGGTCGCTTAGCCACGATCCCGCATGGAAAACATAAAGGCATATCTTAAAGAAGTGCGCACGATCCCGCTCCTGACGCCCGCCGAGGAGGTGGAGCTGGGCACGAAGGCGCGCAAGGGCAACAAGAAGGCGCGGGACAAGATGATCCGCGCCAACCTGCGCCTGGTGATCAACATCGCCAAGAGATACATGCACCTGGGCATCCCCTTGATGGACCTGATCGAGGAGGGCAACGTCGGGCTGATGAAGGCGGTCGAGCGCTTCAATCCCAAGAAGGGGTACCGGTTCTCGACGTATGGGGCGTGGTGGATCAGGCAGAGCATCACGCGGTCCATCTTCGACCAGTCCCGCACCGTGCGCATCCCGGTGTACGTCAACGAGCTCCTCTCCAAGTACAAGAAGGCCAACGAGCGGCTGATGGGGCGCCTGCGGCGCGTGCCGACGGACACGGAGCTGGCCAAGGCCATGAACATCAACGCCGATAAGATCGGCGGCATCCGGGGACACCTCGCGCGCAACGCCTCGCTCGATACGCCGATCAGCGAGGAGGGGGGCAACGAGATCATCGACCTGATCGAGGACAAGAATGTCGTCTCGCCCGACGCGCAGATCGACATCCTGCTCGTCAAGGAGCGGCTCAAGGGGTTGATGGAGGCGGTCACCGAGCGCGAGCAGAAGGTCTTGAACCTGCGCTTCGGCATCCCCAACGGAAAACAGCACACCCTGGCGCAGGTCGCCAAGAGGCTCAGGATCTCCCGCGAACGGGTGCGCCAGATCGAGGAGAACGCCCTCAAAAAACTGAAGAAGTTCATGGCCGAACATGACAAGGAGGCGTTGAAATAACATGGACCGCGCCAAATTTTATACCCTCGTCATACCGCGTTTTGAAGACGTCTTTCACTCCTTTTTCGCCTCGGAGGTCATCAAGGGGGTGACCGCGGCGGCCAGCCGCCTGCGCGCCGACATCCTGATACACATCACCGAGCGGGCCGGGCACCAGGAGTGGCTGAAGAACGAGACCATCAACTCGGATTTCGTCAAGGGGGTGGTCTTCGCCGACATCGACGGGGACAAGAAACACCTCCTGCAGTTCATGCGGTCCGGCAAGCCCTATATCGTGATGAACAATTATTTCAGCGAGGACATCAACTGCATCGCCATCGACAACCGCCGGGCGGCCATGGACGTCGTCGAGTATCTGGTCGACCTGGGCCACAAGAAGATCGCGACGATCGCGGGCGACCTGGCGACCCAGGCGGGGGAGGCGCGCCTGGAGGGCTACAAGCAGGCGATGCAGAAGCACGGCCTGCCGGTACCGCGCGGTTACGTGCAGGAGGGTTTTTTCCTGCGCACGCCCGCGCGCGCGGCGGCCAAGAACCTGTTGAACCTGGAGGACCGGCCGACGGCCGTCTTTGCCGCCAGTGACGTGATGGCGCTGGAGGTCGTGGACGAGGCGCGGGCCGAGGGGCTGCGTATCCCCTGGGACATCTCGCTCGTCGGCTTTGACGACAACCCGATCGCCGGCTACAGCCAGGTCCGCCTGACGACGGTCAGCCAGCCTATCGTCGAGATGGGGCGCCAGGCCTTAGAGAAACTCAACCTCATTGCGCTGGGCCGGGAGAAACAGCCCGTCAAGATCGTCCTGCCGACGAAGCTGATCAAGAGGGAATCGACCTTGGTGCTGGCGCGGGCTTAGCACGCCGGCGAACCTGGCATCCCGGAGGGACCGACATGGCCACACAGCTTAAAGACAAGATCCGCAGCATACCGGATTTCCCCAAGCAAGGCATCCTTTTCCGCGACATCACGACCCTCCTGAGCGACAAAGAGGCCTTTTGTCAGGCCATCGATGCCTTGGCCGCAGCCGTGAGGGACAAGAAGGTCGACCAGGTCGTGGCGGTGGAGTCGCGCGGTTTCATCTTCGGCGCGGCCCTGGCGTATAAGCTGGGGGCCGGCTTTATCCCGGTGCGCAAGAAGGGCAAGCTTCCGGCAGAGACGGTCAGTGCCGAGTACACGCTGGAGTACGGGACAGACTCCCTGCACATGCATAAAGACGCCCTGAAGCCCCACGACAAGGTCCTGGTCGTCGATGACCTGCTGGCCACGGGGGGGACGGCGGCTGCCGTCTGCCAGATGACGCGGGAGCTCAAGGCCAAGATCACGGGCATCATCTTCCTCATCGAACTCTGTGACTTGAAAGGCCGCGACAAGCTCGGCGACTACCCCGTCTTCTCGCTGATCCAGTATTAGGCCTGCAGGGCACACCCGGATCAGGGACACTCCTCACAACCCCATGAGACTTAAGGAGTTACTCACCTTTATCCTCGCTGTTCTATTATCCGTATTTTTGATGGGCCTGGGCATGGGACTTAAGATCAGCGGTGACAGACACGCCGCTGTGCTCATTGTTTTGGGCCTTTTCATGAACGGCTTGGCGCACTTTTTCCTTTGGAAGAAATTCTGGGTCCATTTAAAATCCCTGAAACATTGATGCACGACCTTCTTTACACCTACCTTTTAAGAGCGTATAATCTCCGCATAGGCGTTGACGTATCAATGATGTTTGCCCCTATAGCTCATCAGGATAGAGCACAGGTTTCCTAAACCTGGAGGGCAGGTTCGAGTCCTGCTAGGGGCATATTTCTATAAGAAACAACTTGACAGGCCTTTTATCCGTGTTACGATATTAAAAAAAATAATACGATTGGTGTATCATGGCGCCTTTAGTGCGGTTTGGTGTCTCCCTGGAAAAAGAGCTGTTGGATCCGTTCGACCGTCACATCCGGCGGAAGAACTATGCCAACCGCTCCGAGGCGTTGCGGGACCTGATCCGGCATGAGCTGGTGCAGGAGGAGTGGGCAGCCGCGGGTGAGGTCGCCGGGGCCGTCACGCTGATCTACGACCATCACAAGAGAGAGCTGGTCAACACGCTCATGGACATCCAGCACGATTTCGGAGGGCTCATCATCTCGTCCCAGCACGTCCATCTGGACCACGACAACTGTCTGGAGATCATCGCCGTGAAGGGCCTGGCGAAAGAGGTCCAGAGTCTGGCCGACCGCCTGCGCGCGGTCAAAGGGGTCAAACACGGGACGTTGAGCATGTCGACGACCGGCCACGGCATCCGGTAGCCTATTATTTTTTTGTCCATAAGTAGCACGAAAAGGTAAAGAGTAGCATGAAAGGAGGTTGTATGCTGCGCCGTGCCGCGTGTGTATTGCTGTTTTTCGGCGGTTTTTTGGTCCCGAACGGCTTTGCCGAAGAAGGGGTCACGGTCATCGTCACCACCCACTTCATGGAGGAGGCCGAGTACTGCGACCGGGTGCTGATTCTCGACTCCGGCAAGGTGCATGCGGAAGGAACGCCGGCGGAGATCC
>CAZDLS010000134.1:0-3958 GCA_964506425.1 uncultured Planctomycetia bacterium
GCCCGCACCGCCACGCCCGACAGGTTCATGAACGTCTGGGGCAGGACGAGCCGGAAAGGCCGGCCGCCGTCCTCGCCCTCGGCGAGGAGACTCCTCGAAGAACGGTCCTTCCTGAAGGCCAGGCGCCGCTCCTGGGCCCACGCCCGCAGCGTCCGGGCCCCCGCATTGTGGCGCGTGGACGCGTACTCCGGTCCGGGATTGCCAAGCCCGACGACGACACACAGCCGCGGGGATGAACGGCGCAAGATGAACACCTTACTTCTTCTCTTTTTCCGCCTTCTTCTCTTTTTCCGCAGCGCCTTCGGCCTCGGGCGCTTCTTCCTCGGCCTTCTTTTCTTTCTTGATGACCTCGGGTTCGGACGGTGCGGCCTCGCCTTCCGCGGCCGCCTCAGGCGCCAGCTCTTCCTTGCCCGGCGGCACGACGGAGAGGATGATGCTCTCCGGGTCATGCTTGACCTCGACGCCCTCCGGGACCCTCAGGTCCTTGACGTGCACGTCGTCGCCTATCTTCATGGCGGCGATATCCACCTCGAACCTCTCGGGGATCTGGGTCGGCAGGCACTCGACCTCCACCTCCCAGAGGACCTGCTCGAGGACGCCGCCGTCCTGCTTGACACCGACCGACTCGCCCTTGGCCTCGATGGGTACCTTGACCTCGATGCGCTCGGTCAGCGAGATCTCGTGAAAATCAATATGCAGGATATCGCCGTTGACGGGGTGCTTCTGGATCTCCGAGATCAGCACCGACCTCTCCTCGGCCTTCTTGCCGCCGGCGATCCGCAATGTGATGACGATGTTCTCCCCGCCGTGGTGGGCGTGCATGAACTTGATGAGGTGCCCCCGGTCGATCTTGAGGCAAAGGGTCTTCTTCTCTTCTCCGTAGACCACCGCCGGCACGCCGCCGCTGCGGCGCAACCTGTTGTTCTTTCCGACCTCGGCCTCCTCGCGGAGCGCCGCGTCCAGGGTTACTATCTCAGGCATGAACGACTCCTATGATTAATCGAACAGACAGCTGATGGACTCTTCCTGATGGATGCGCTTGACCGCCTCCGCGAGAAGGGGCGCGACCGAGAGCACCGTGATCTTCGGGCTCTTCTTCTCTTTGGGCAGCGGGATCGTGTTGGTGATGATGAGCTCCTCGAGGATCGAGTTCTCGATGTTCTTGACGGCGTTGCCCGACAGGACGCCGTGGACGACCGCGGCGTAGATCTTCTTGACGCCGTTCTTCTTGAGCGCCTGGGCGGCCTCGAGGAGCGAGCCCCCCGTCGCGATCAGGTCGTCGACGAGGACCGCGTCGCGGCCCTCGACCTCACCCATGATGTTCATGACCTCGGCCTTCTCCGGCGAGACCCGGCGCTTGTCCACGATGGCGAGGCCCGCGCCCAACCGCTTGGCGTACGCCCGCGCGGTCTTGATGCCGCCGACGTCGGGCGAGACGATGACGAGGTCCTTGAGCTTGAGTTTTTCGATGTATTCGACGAAGACGTTGGCGGCGAAGAGGTGGTCCAGCGGGATATCGAAGAAGCCCTGGATCTGGCCGGCGTGCAGGTCCATCGTGAGGATGCGGTCCGCCCCGGCGACGGTCAAGAGGTTGGCGACGAGCTTGGCGGAGATGGGCACGCGCGGCTGGTCCTTCCTGTCCTGGCGCGCATAGCCGTAGTACGGGATGACGGCGGTGATGCGGCCGGCCGAGGCGCGCTTGAAGGCGTCGAGCATGATCAAGAGCTCCATCAGGTTCTCGTTGACCGGCGGGCACGTGGGCTGGACCAAAAAGACGTCCTTGCCGCGCACGTTGTCCTCGATCTTGATGCGGACCTCCCCCTCGCTGAATCGCTCGACCCTCAGGCCGCCCGGCTTCTTGCCCAGCTCCCTGCAGATCTCTTGCGCCAGTTCCGAATTGGCATTTCCCGTGAAGATCTCGAGTTTGTTCATGGGGCCGTCCTTATTTATTTTTTTGTTTTTTGAGCGGCCGTGCCGGCACCCCGGCGACGACCGATTTATCGGCGACGTTGTGGTGACGGGTCACGACCGAACCCGCGCCCACGACCGCGTCCTTGCCCACGACGACCGGCGCGATGAGGACCGCGTCGCAGCCGATGAAGGCCTTGTCCCCGATCGCGGTCCGGTTCTTCTTTTTGCCGTCGAAGTTGGCGACGACCGTGCCGGCGCCGATGTTGACGCTCCTGCCGACGCAGGTATCGCCCAGATAGCCGACGTGGCGCATGTTGGTCCCCTTGCCCAGCGTCGAATTCTTGATCTCCGTGTAGTTGCCGACGCGCACGTTGTCCTCCAGCACCGCGCCCGCACGCAGGTGGCAGAACGGACCGATGCGGCAGTGGCGGCCGACCGTCACGTCCTTCTCGATAAAGGTGAAAGGATACACACACGTCCCTTCGCCGATCACGGCGGTGGGGTCGATGAAGACCGTCGTCGCGTCCATGAGGACGACGCCCGCCTCCATGTGCCTCTCCAGGACGCGGCGGCCCAGGACCTGTGCGGCCGCCAACAGCTCCATCTGCGAGTTGACGCCGAGGACCTCGTCGCTCTGCGGCGCGGCGCACGCCTCGACCTTGCGTCCCTTCTGAAAGAGCCAGCCCAGGACGTCCGTCAGGTAGAACTCGCCGCTCTTCTTGGCGGGCCGGACGTGCTCGAGCCCCTCCAAAAGGTCGGCCTTCGAAAAAACGTACATGCCCGTGTTGACCTCACGGATGAGGCGCTGGGCCTGCGTCGCCTCCTTGTCCTCGATGATGCCGATCACCTGGCCTGAGGGGTCGCGCAGGATACGACCGTACCCGTAGGGGTCGGCCAAGTGCGTCGTCAGGACCGTGCAGGCGGCGTTCGCCTCGCGGTGGTGCAGCGTGAGCGCCTCCAGCGTCTGCCGGCGGATAAGGGGCGTGTCGCCGTACACGATGACGACGTCTTGGACGGATGCGGGGATCTGCGGGACGGCGCTCTTGACGGCGTCGGCCGTGCCCAGCGGTTCCTTCTGCAGCGCCACGGCGACGCCCTTCTCCAGGACGTCGCGCACCTGCCTGCGCTGGCTGCCGATCACGACGATGATCTTCTTCGGGGCCAGCGCCTGGGCGACCGCGACGACGTGGTTGACCATCGGCGTGCCGGACACCGGAAGCATGACCTTGGGCACCTTGGACTTCATCCGCGTGCCTTCACCGGCGGCCAATATGACGACGCAAAATGACGTCATGATCCTCCTTACTCCCCGCGCAGGCGCCGCCGGGCTATGCCTTCCGGCGCGCCTCGCGCAACTTCCGCCAGATCCTCCTCTGGCTCTCGGGCAAAAACTTGCGCGTGAACGCGTGCATCTGCTCAAGCCATTGCAACTTCTTCAGGGGCGGGACCTTCATGTAGCGCAACAGCCGCTCTTCCTCTGTCTGCCAGCCGAATTTCATCCGCGCCCCCGCAGCTTCTGGACCATCTTGAGCTGTTCTATATCCACTTTATCCAAAGCGCGGCCGGTATCTTTTTTCATCCGGATCAAGTCCTTGAGGGACACGACCGGCAGCGTCAGGCCGCCGCCCCGGATGAGCTTGACGTTCTTGCGGGCCCGGGCATAAGGAACGGGCGTATCGATGATGATGTCGACCTCTTTAAGCTCCTCTTCCTTGTAAAAATTGAACGCCTTCATGTGCTTATTATGGATCCAGTCTTCCCGCGTCTTCTTGTCGGCGATGCCCATGGGGTCCACGGGCTGTTTGACCCGATACCCTTTTTTCTTCAAAACGGTCACGACCTTTGCGAGGTTGGCGTCGGTCATCTCGACAAGGATGTCCAGATCGGCGGTGTTCCGGAACGATCCGAGCAGGTTGACCACCAGCGTGCCGGTCGGGAACGCCGGACCGAGGAGCTTCACCGCCCAACCGGAGACGAGATAGCGGGCACCGCCGCCCACCGCGCTGCCGACACAGACCCAGAGTAACCGCTGCACTACCGCGCTCCA
>CAZDLS010000135.1:0-3938 GCA_964506425.1 uncultured Planctomycetia bacterium
TCCTGCCACGGGTCCTCCACTCTTCCGCACTCGATGCTGACGCCCCACAGGTTCCTGTCGATGCTGTAGACCTTCTTTTTGGAGACGTTGAGCGGGATCTTGTGGGCCTTCGCATAGTCGATCTCTTCCTCCCGGGACGTGAACTGCCACTCCCGGACCGGCGCGATGATCTCGAGCTTCGGGTCCAGGATCCGCGCCGTCACCTCGAAGCGCACCTGGTCGTTGCCCTTTCCCGTGCAACCGTGGGAGATGGCCGGGGCCTTCTCCCTGTGCGCCGTCTCCACGAGGTGCCGGGCGATCAAGGGCCGGCTCAAGGCCGTGGCCAAGAGATACCTGCCTTCATAGGCGGCGTTGGCCTGCAGCGTCGGCAGGATGAAATCGTCGATGAACTCTCTCTTGAGGTCACCGACGATGACCTTGGCCGCGCCCGTCTTGAGCGCGCGCTTCTTGACGGCGGCAAAATCCTCCCCCTGCCCGACGTCCGCGATGTAGGCGATGACGTGCCACCCCCGCTCGCTCAACCACTTGATGGCGCAGGAGGTGTCCAACCCGCCGGAGTATGCTAAGACAACCTTTTTCATATACGTCTCCTCATGCCGCGATAATCACTTGCCCAGAAGCTTCATCATGATGGCCTTCTGCACGTGGAGGCGGTTCTCCGCCTGGTCGAAGACCACGGAGCGGGGCCCGTCGATCACCTCGTTCGTGATCTCCGCGCCCCGGTGCGCCGGAAGACAATGCATGACAAGACAATCCTTCTTGGCCAAGGCCACGAGCCCTTCGTTGACCTGAAATTTCTTAAATATCCTCGCCCGGCGGCCGGCCTCCCGCTCCTGGCCCATGCTCGCCCACACGTCCGTGTACAGGACGTCCGCGTCCTGCGCCGCCGCCTTGGAGTCGGGCGTGACGAGGATCCGGGCCCCTGTCGCGGATGCCAGGACCTGCGCCGAGGCCAGGACCTCTCTGTGCGGGGCAAACCCCCTGGGGCTGGCCACCCGTATGGTCATGCCGAGCATCGAGGCCGCGTGCAGGAGCGAAGAACAGACATTGTTGCCGTCACCGATGAAAGCCATGGCCAACCCCTTGAGGCGCCCCTTCTTCTCGTAGACGGTGAAGATATCCGCCAACGCCTGACAGGGGTGATACAGATCGCTCAAGCCGTTGATGACCGGGATCGTCGCGTGCGCCGCCAGTTCCTCGACGTCCTTGTGCCTGAAGACACGCGCCATGACGAGGTTGAGATACCGCGACAGGGTCTTGGCCGCGTCCTTGACGGACTCGCGCACGCCGATATTGACCTCGGCCGGGCTCAAGGACATGCACTGGCCCCCGAGCTGCCAGACGCCCACCTGAAACGAGACGCGCGTGCGCAGGGACGGCTTCTGGAAGATGAGCCCCACCGCCTTATTCTTGAAGGCGTCCCGGAACGGGTCCTTCTTTAAGTCCTTCGTCACCTCGAAGATCTTCAGGATCTCCTCGGCGCAAAAATCCGTCACTGTGAGAAAGTCCTTGTTGACCGTCGTCATAAAGCCCCCAACACTTCGTCGAGCACCCCGAGCGCGAAATCCGCCTGCTTCTTTGTGACGGACAAGGCCGGCATCAGCCTCAAGACCGTTTCGTGGGTGCAGTTGATCAATAGTCCTTTCTCAAGACACTCCTCGTACACCGGTGCGCCGGGCGTGTTCAAGACGACGCCGATCATGAGACCCAGACCCCTTACTTCCTTGATGACCGCGCGTTTCTTCTTCAGGGCCTCGAGCCGCTCGAAGAGGTACGGCGCCATGCGGCTGACGTTGGCCAGCATCTTGTCCTTCTGGATCGCCTTCATGACCCCCAGGGCCGCCCGGCAGACGACCGCCCCGCCGCCGAAGGTCGAGGCGTGCATCCCCGGCTTCAGGGTATCGGCGATATCCTTGTGCGCGACCGCGACGCCGATAGGCAGCCCCCCGCCCAGCGACTTGGCCAACGTCATGACGTCGGGGGTGATACCGTAATGCTGATACCCGAACATCTTGCCGGTCCGGCCCATGCCGGTCTGGACCTCATCGACGATCAAAAGCAATCTGTTCGCCGTGCAGAAATCCCGGACCTGGCGGACAAAATCAGGCGCGGCCACCTGGACCCCGCCTTCGCCCTGGACCAACTCCATCATGACCGCGACGGTCTTGCCGGTCTTGGCCTTCTGCACGGCCGCAAAGTCGTTGAAGGCGACGTTCGTCACAAAGCCCTCGACCAGCGGCTCAAAACCCTTCTGGTACTTCGCCTGGCCCGTGGCCGTGATCGTTGCCAGCGTCCGTCCGTGAAAGGCGTTCTGGAACGTGATGATCTCGTAGCGCGGCGCCCCGGGACCGGCCGCGCCCCAGGCCCGGGCGAGCTTGATGGCCGCTTCATTCGCCTCGGCGCCCGAGTTACCGAAGAAGACCTTGCCCGGAAAAGAAGCGCGGATCAGCGCCGCGGCCAGCTTCGCCTGCGACGGATGGAAATAATTGTTCGGCAGATGGATCAACTTCCCGAGCTGGTCCCGGACCGCGCTCAGGACCGCCGCGTGGCAGTGGCCGACATTGCCCACCCCCCATCCCGGGAAGAAGTCCACGTACTCCTTGCCGTCGATGTCGACGAGCTTCATGCCCTTGCCCTTCACGAAGATCCGCGGGACCTTCGTGTAGGTCGGCATGAGGAACGCGCCGTAGGCTTGAAAAATGTCTTCTTTCGTCATGGGAAAGCGTGTCCTGTTATTTTACGATCTCGGTCCCGATGCCCATGTCCGTGAAGATCTCCAGGAGGGTCGCGTGCGGGATGCGGGCGTCGATGATGTGCGTCTTCTTGACCCCGCCCTTCAGGGCGTCGATGCAGGCGTTCACCTTGGGGATCATCCCCGCCTGGATCACCTTTTGCGTGATGAGGGACTTTATGTCCTTGAGGTGCAGGCTGCCCATCAGCGAATCGGGGTCCTCGGGCTCGCGCATGACCCCGCGCACGTTCGTCAAAAGGACGAACTTCTCGGCCCCCAGGGCCGCGGCGATCTTGGAGGCCGCCTCGTCGGCGTTGATGTTGTAGACGACGCCCTTCTCGTCGACCCCCATGGGCGCGATCACCGCCAGGGCGTGGTTCTTGAGCTCCTTGTCGACCTCATCGGCGGCGACGCCGCTGACCACGCCCACAAAACCCATGTCGACCTTGGAGGGCATCTTCTGGGCGCGGAGGATGCCGTGGTCCTTGCCGCTCAGGCCCACGACCGAACCGCCGATCTGGGCGACCTCCTTGACGATCATGCGGTTCAACTCGTTCAACTCCTCCTCGACGACCTTCAGGGTCTGGGCGTCCGTCACGCGCATGCCGTCGACGAACTCGGTCTTCTTGCCGATCTTGCGCATCTTATCGGAGATGTTGGGCCCGCCGCCGTGCACGAGGACGGTCTTGATCCCCATGAACGACAAAAAGACCAGGTCCTCCAAGACGCTCCTGCGGATCGACTCCTCCCCCAGGATGCTGCCGCCGTACTTGAAGACAAATGTCTTGTGCCGGAAGTTCTTGATATACGGCAGGGCCTCGATCAAGACATCCGCTTTTTTGATCGCTTCCTCCATAGCCTACCCCTTTTTCGTCAATTGTACTCCGCGTTGATCCGGACGTATCCGTACGACAGGTCCGAGGTCCAGACGCGCTTGGCGCCGTGCCCCCGGGCCAGGTCGATCACGACGTGGACATCGCGGCCCTTCAGGATGCCGCGCCTCGCGGGCGCGACAGGCCGGCCCCTGCTGAAGACGGTTGCCCCGTTCAACGCGATCGTCATCTTCTGCCAATCCAGGCGGCCGCCGACCGCACCCAGCGCCGCGGCGATGCGGCCCCAGTTGGGGTTTGCGCCGAACATCGCGCACTTAAAGAGCGTGGAATTCGCGACGCCGAAGGCGAAGGCCTCGGCTGCGGCGTCGCTCCCC
>CAZDLS010000136.1:0-3901 GCA_964506425.1 uncultured Planctomycetia bacterium
GCTTCGGTTTGCGACGCGCTGCTCGGCGACATAAAGCTTCGCCTGTGCACGCGTCGCAAATCCTTGCCGACGTTTGCCGAAAAACTTCTTATTGTCTGACGGGGGAGGAAGCCCCATCCGGATATCTGCAAACGCTGCGATGCTCATCGATACGCACTGTCATCTGGATTTTCCGCAGTTTGACGCGGACCGCGACCTGGTCGTGGAGCGGGCCGCGCAGGCCGGCGTCAAGACGATCGTCAACGTGGCCTCGAGCCTGAAGGCCAGCCGCGACGCCGTGGCGCTCGCCGAGAGGTTTCCCGGCGTCTTTGCCACTATCGGCATCCACCCGCACGACGCGCAGGAGTGCGACGAGGCGGCGTTCGCCGAGATCCGGAGGCTGGCGCAGGCCAAAAAGGTCGTGGCCATCGGCGAGGTGGGGCTGGACTTCTACCGTAACCTCTCGCCCCAGAAGGACCAGGAGAAGGTCTTTGAGCGGTTCATCGTCCTTGCCCGGGAGACGAAGCTGCCGCTGATCGTCCACACGCGCATGAGCCATGAGCGCGCCTTTGAGATACTGCAGGGTCACCGGGCCGCGGGGTTGCCGGGTGTCGTGGTCCACTGTTTTTCGGGCGACACGGCCTTTTTGACGCGCTGCCTCGATGCCGGCTTTTTCGTCTCGTTCACGTGTAACGTCACGTACCGCAAGGCCGATGCGCTGCGCGCCGTCCTGGCTCACGTGCCCCTCGAGCGTCTCTTTCTCGAGACCGACGCGCCGTTCCTGGCGCCGGAGGGCCGGCGCGGCCAGCGCAACGAGCCGGCGTACCTGCCGGCCCTGGCCCAGGAGGCCGCCCGCGTCATGCGTGAAGACCTGGGCGCCGTCTGCGAGAAGACGACGCAGAACGCCAAGGCTTTTTTCCGGCTGTGACCGGTTTCCAGGCCCTTGGGGGAGATAGTTTTCAAGCCGTTGGGGAAAGCGTATATGGGAGACCCGATCCCTGTTTCTCTGGCGCGTTGCCGGACGTATGAGACCCTCGAGGTGGAGGCCGCGGTGCGCCGGGCCGTTGATGCCCTCGGCGGTATCCGCGCCTTTATCCGTCCGGGCGAGCGCGTCCTGGTGAAGCCCAACCTCTTGACGGACGCCTTGCCTGAGGCCGGGGTGGATACGCATCCCGAGGTGCTGCGCGCGGTCCTGCGCTGCATCAAGGCCGTGACCCCGCACATCGTCTGCGGGGACGCCCCGAGCGTCTGGGGCAAGAGGAGGGACGTCGACCGTGTCTATGAGGTCTCGGGCATGCGCCGGGTCTGCGACGAGGAGGCGGTCGAGATGGTGTACTTCAACATCCCCCGCCTGCGCGGCCGGTATCCTTTGACGGACTGGCTCGAGAAGTGCGACCGCGTCGTCAGCGTGTCGAAGTTCAAGACGCACGGCTTCACCGTCCTGACCGCCGGGATCAAGAACTGTTACGGCTTTGTCGTCGGGATGAACAAGATGAAGATCCACGGTGAGTCTCCCTGCCCGCAGGACCTGTGCCGCGCCCTCGTCGACATCTATGAGCTGTGCCGGCCGCACCTCAACATCTGCGACGGTATCGTGGCCATGGAAGGGGAGGGGCCGGGGTCGAGCGGGACATTGAGGACCATGGAGCTGGTCGCGGCGAGTCCTGACGCGCTGGCGCTGGACATGGTCCTGGCGCAGATCATGGGATTGGAGCCGGACGCTATCCCGACGAACCGCGAGGCGATGCAGCGGGCCCAGGCCTCCGGCAGGACCCTTGATGTCGCGGCCTGCGGCGCGCCGCTCGCGTCTTTTGTGGTGAAAGATTTCGTTCTGCCGCGCACGACTTTTTTCCACCGCGCCCCCCGTTGGCTGCTGGGGGCGGCCAAGACGCTGCTGCGTTTGAGGCCGGTGATCGACCCTGCGTACTGCCGCGTCTGCGGCGTGTGCCAGAAAGGGTGTCCGGCCTCAGCCATCGACAACAGGGGCGGCCGCATGGTGATCGATGCCCAGCGGTGTATCCTGTGCCTGTGTTGTCAGGAGCTGTGTCCGCACCATGCGGTCTCCATAAAAAAGAGCCTTTTTCTGCGCTTGATGGGGTCGTAAGGAGCCTGAGCCATGCCGCGCATCTTCGTCGAACCGGTCCGCTGGAAGGCCGACCGTCTGGAGGTCCTGGACCAGACGCAGCTGCCCTGCCGGCACGCGTACGTGACGTGCCGCAGCGCCCGCGACGTCTGGGGAGCGATCAAAAAGCTCAAGGTCCGCGGGGCGCCGCTTATCGGTATCGCCGCGGCCTACGGTTTTCTGTTGGGGATGCATAAGAAGATCAAGGCGCGTCCCGACGCCGACCTCCGTGCAGAGGCCGGGCGCCTGTGCGCGTATCTGGCGTCGAGCCGGCCCACGGCCGTGAACCTTTCCTGGGCGCTTCGCCGGATGCACGATGTCTTCCTGCGCACCGCGTCCCGGCCGCCCGGGCGGCGGGTCAAGGCCTTGCGTGATGAGGCCGGCCGCATCCACCGGGAAGATGTCGAGATGTGTTTTCGCATGGCCGGCCACGGCGCGCGGCTCGTGCGCTCCGGTGACAGGCTCTTGACGGTGTGCAATGCCGGAGGTCTGGCGACGAGCGGCTACGGGACGGCGCTGGGCGTCTTCTACCGCGCCCGGGAACAGGGCAAGCGCATCAAGGTCATTGCGTGCGAGACGCGGCCGCTCCTGCAGGGGGCGCGCCTGACGACGTGGGAGCTCCTGCGCAACAGGATCGACACGACCCTGATCTGCGACAACATGGCGGCGCGTCTCATGCAGCAGGGCCGCATCCGGGCGGTCTTTGTCGGCGCGGACCGGGTGGTGGCCAACGGGGACCTGGCCAATAAGATCGGCACGTACATGCTCGCCGTGTGCGCGGCCCGCCACCGCATCCCGTTTTACGCCGTGGCGCCGTTCTCGACATTCGATCTCTCCTTGCGCCGCGGCGCGGACATCCCCATCGAGGAGCGCGATCCCGCCGAGGTGACGTCGCTGTACTTCAAGCGGCCGATCGCGGCGCGCGGGGTCCACGTCTACAACCCGGCCTTTGACATGGTGCCGGCGCGGCTGGTGACGGCGATCATCACGGAAAAGGGCGTCCTGCGCCCGCCTTTTGTCCGCAACATCAGGAAGATGTATGGCCCAGCCGGCAAGAGACCGTGAGACCGTGATCGTCGAGCGCCTGGCGCGGCGTTTCAAGAGCCGCGCCCCCGGCGTCGTCGTGGGCATCGGGGACGATGCGGCCGTGATACGCCGGGACGCGTCATCGTACTGGCTTTTGACGGCCGACATGCTCGTTGAATCGGTCCACTTTGCGGCGTCGGAGAGCCGGCAGCGCATCGGCTATAAGGCCATGGCCGCCTCGGTGAGCGATATCGCGGCCATGGGCGGGGTGCCGAAATACGCGCTCATCAGCGTCGGGCTGCCGCCGCGCCGGGCGGGGCGGACGGCCGCGGCGTTGACGCAAGGCATCTTGCGGGCGGCGCGGATGTTCGACGTCGCCGTTATCGGCGGAGACACGAACCGCAGCCCGCGCCTGGTCGTGGATGTCGCGATGGTCGGCGTCGTGGAGCGTCGCTGCTTGGCGCTGCGCCGCGGCGGGCGCGATCAAGACGTCTTGTTCGTCTCCGGCCGGCTGGGAGGCTCGCAGGGCGGCCGCCATCTCTCTTTTGTGCCGCGCCTGGAGGCGGCGCGCTACCTGGTGCGCCACTTCAAGGTGAACGCGATGATGGACCTCTCCGACGGCCTGGCCCAGGACCTGGGCCGGATGTGCCGGGCGAGCCGTCTGGGCGCCGTGCTCGAGGAAGAAGACATCCCCCTGCGCAGGCCTGCGCGCGGCATCGGGTCCGGCCTTTATGACGGAGAAGATTTCGAATTGCTCTTCAGCATGTCCGAAAA
>CAZDLS010000137.1:0-3678 GCA_964506425.1 uncultured Planctomycetia bacterium
CCCAGGCGCACCCCGCGGTGCCCCATCATCGGGTTGGACTCCTGCAGGAGATTGGCCCTCTTTTCCAGCTCTTCGAGGGAGATGTTCAGGCTCGCCGCCAGCTGCTCGCGCTGCTCTTTCTGGTGCGGCACGAACTCGTGGAGCGGCGGGTCGAGCAGGCGGATGGTGACCGGAAGGCCGTCCATGGCCTCCAGGGTCCCTTTCATGTCCTTCTTCATGAACGGGAAGAGCTCCTCGAGGGCGCGGCGGCGCTCCTCGACGCTCGAAGACATGATCATCTTGCGCAGCAGGAAGAGCGGCTGCGCGGAGCCCTTGCCGTAGAACATGTGTTCCGTGCGGAAGAGCCCGATCCCCTCGGCGCCGAAGCCGCGCGCCTTGCGGGCGTCATCCGGCGTGTCGGCGTTCGTGCGGATCTTGAGCGCACGTATCGAATCGCAGATCTTCAGGAAGTCGTTGAGGTCCTGGTTCTCGGCCGCGGCGTCCATCATGGCGAGCTGCCCCGCATAGACCAGACCCTTGGTCCCGTTGAGCGTTACCCAGTCGCCCTCCTTGACGGCCGCCTCGCCGATGCGCAAGGTCCTCGCCCCGAGGTCGATCTCGATGGCGGAACACCCCACGACGCAGCACTTGCCCCAACCGCGGGCCACGAGCGCCGCGTGGGAGGTCATGCCTCCGCGCGCCGTCAGGATGGCCGCCGCCGCGCGCATCCCGTCGATGTCCTCGGGGTTCGTCTCTTCGCGGACCAGGATGACCTGCTTGCTCTCTTTGGCCCAGCGCATCGCGTCCGCAGAGGTAAAGACGATCCTGCCGGCGGCCGCGCCCGGGCCGGCCGGCAATCCCTTGCCGACGGGCTTGTTCTTCTTCTCCTCGGCCGGGTCGATGATCGGATGCAGCAGCTCATCGAGCTGTTCAGGGGTCACGCGCAGGACCGCCTCTTCCTTGGAGATCAGCTTCTCCTTCACCATGTCCAACGCCATCTTGACCGCCGCCGGGCCATTGCGTTTGCCCACGCGGCACTGCAACATGAACAGGCGCCCCTTCTCGATGGTGAACTCGATGTCCTGCATGTCCCGGTAGTGCCTCTCCAGGCGCTTCTGGATGCCGTAAAGCTCCTTGTAGACGCCGCTCATCGCGCCTTCCAGCGTCTTTAGATCCTTATTGTGGTCGCTTTGGGAAACGGTATTGATAGGCGCCGGGGTCCGGATACCGGCCACCACGTCCTCTCCCTGGGCGTTGACCAGGTACTCGCCGTAAAAGTGGTCATCGCCGTTGCCGGGATTGCGGGTGAAGGCCACCCCTGTAGCGGAGTCATCGCCCATGTTCCCGAAGACCATGGTCTGAACGTTGACCGCCGTGCCCCACTCGTCGGGGATGCCCTCGATGCGGCGGTAGGCGATGGCGCGCTTGCCGTTCCACGAGGCGAAGACCGCGCCGATGCCGCCCCACAGCTGGGCCATGGCATCGTCCGGGAACTCCTTGCCCAGGACCTCCTTGATCTTCGCTTTATAGGCGTTGCACAGGGTCTTGAGGTCATCGACGGTCAGCTCGACGTCCAGCGCAACCCCTTTCTTCTTCTTGATGTCATGCATGATCCGCTCGAGCTGCCTGCGGATGCCCATGTCCTCTTTGGGCTCGATGCCCCCGCCCTTCTCCATGACGACGTCGGAGTACATCGTGATGAGGCGCCGGTAGGCGTCGTAGACGAAGCGTCCGTTGCCGCCGGACTGCCTGATCATGCCGGGGATGGTCTTTGCCGTCAAGCCCACGTTCAGGACCGTCTCCATCATCCCGGGCATGGACTTGCGCGCGCCCGAACGCACGGAGACGAGCAACGGGTCGCCGGGGTCGCCGAACTTCTTGCCCATCAGGGCCTCGACCTTCTTCAAGGCCTTGGCGACCTCTTCCTTCAACCCCGCAGGGTACTTCTGACCGTTCTTATAATAATAGGTGCAGACCTCCGTCGTTATGGTGAAACCCGGCGGAACGGGCAGGTGCAGATCAGGGTGCCCGGCCATCTCGGCCAGGTTGGCGCCTTTGCCGCCCAAGAGGTTCTTCATGCTTTCGTTGCCGTCGGCCTTGCCGCCGCCGAAGAAGTACACGTTCTTTTTGGCCATTGCTGCTGGACTCCTTTCCCTTGCTGAGAGTGATATCATGCCCAAACGTTTAAGATGGATCGAGGCGCGCGCCTGCGATCGCCGGTCTAAAGCGCCTCCTCCCCCATTTTATCCTTCAGGTAAGCCTTCAACTGCGCGGCCTCGACGCGGTCCTGCTGCATGGTGTCGCGGTCGCGCACCGTCACCTTCTGGTCTTCGAGGGATTGAACGTCCACGGTCACGCAATAGAGCGTGCCCACCTCGTCCTGCCGTCGGTAGAGCTTGCCGATGGACGCCGTATCGTCATACACCACGGCGAGACGCTTCTTTAGGTCCGTCGCGATGGACCGGGCCATGGCGACGAGGGGCGGCCGGTTCTTCAAAAGCGGCAGGACCGCCGCCTGGATGGGCGCCAGCGGCGCCGAAAACCTCAGGACCACGCGCACCTCATCGTTGACCTTCTCCTCGTGATAGGCGTCGACGAGAAAGGCCAGGGCCGTGCGGTCCACCCCGCCCGAGGGCTCGATGATATAAGGCCGGACCTTCTTGTTCTGGGCCGCGTCGAAATAGAGCATCTCCTTGCCCGAGGACTTCTCGTGCTGGACCAGGTCAAAGTCCGTGCGGTTGGCGATGCCCTCGAGCTCCGACCAGCCGAACGGAAAGTTGTATTCGATGTCCGAACAGGCCTTGGCGTAATGCGCCAGCTCGTCGGCCGCGTGCTCGCGGACGCGCAGGTTCTCCTTGCGGATCCCGTATCGCACGTACCAGTCATAACGCTCCTGGATCCACGCGCGGTACGACGCCTCGGCGTCCTGCGGCGGGACGAAGTACTCGATCTCCATCTGCTCGAATTCGCGTGTGCGGAAGGTGAAGTTGCCCGGGGTGATCTCGTTGCGGAACGACTTGCCGATCTGGGCGACGCCGAAGGGCAGTTTCTTGCGTGTCGTGTCGAGGATGTTCAGGAAGTTGACGAAGATGCCCTGGGCCGTCTCCGGCCTCAGATAGCTGACGCTCCCCGCGTCCTCGACCGCGCCCAACGATGTCTTCATCATCAGGTTGAAGGCGCGCGCCGGGGTCCGGCCCAAGTCGATCGCGGCGCCGCAGGAAGGGCATTTCTTGACGTGAGCGTCGTTCGTGCCCGCGAGCTCGTCCAGGCGAAAGCGCTTTTTGCACGCCCGGCAGTCTACCAGGGGATCACAGAACCCGTCGGCATGGCCTGAGGCCTTCCAGACCTGGGGGTGCATCAGGATGGCGGCGTCCAGGCCCACCATGTCCAGACGCTCCTGGACGACGGACCGCCACCAGAGATCCTTGACATGGCGCTTGAGTTCGACGCCCAGGGGCCCGTAGTCCCAGACGCTGCCCAGGCCGCCGTAGATCTCAGAGCTCTGAAAAATAAACCCCCTGCGCTTGCACAGGGATACGATCTTATCCATTATAGACGGATCGGTCATGGCGACGGCTTTGGGCGGGTCTATCGGGACATCTATTTTTACTTGAAAATCAGGGCAGTGTCAATAAAAATCAGGCGGGGTGTCAAGCCAAATTAGAAATGTCCTAGTTCTACCAAATTAGAAATGTCCTA
>CAZDLS010000138.1:0-3452 GCA_964506425.1 uncultured Planctomycetia bacterium
CCTGGCTGTTTGTCTCACTTTGCCTTCGACGCGATGGCCTTCATCAGGTTGTCGTAGGAGCGCGCGAAGGCCAGGACCCCCTCCTTCTGGGCGTCCTCGCAGATCTTGTCGAGTTCGATCTCCAGATCGGGCAGGGACGCGAGGAGGTGTTGGGCGTCGTCCGGGTTTGCCTCAAGGGTCAGGGCCGCCCGGCCGTGGTCTTCGAAGGCGAGGACCGTCGCGTGCGGCATGGTGTTCACGGTCATCGGGCCGATCAGGTTGTCCACATACAGGCAGTCGCTGTAGGCGGGATTCTTGGTGCTCGTCGAGGCCCAGAGCGGCCGCTGCGGCCGCGCCCCATGCATCTCCAGGGCGCCGAATTTGGTCATGCTGAACATGTCCTTGAAGGCCTGGTAGATCATCTTGACGTTCGCGACGGCGATCCGGCCCTTCAGGGCATCGAGCGCCTTTCTCTTCTCCACCACCGGCTGACGGATGGAAAAACTCTCCAAAAGGTGGTCCACCTTCGTGTCGATCCGGCTGACAAAGACGCTGGCGACGGACGCGACGGCGCCCAGGTCCTTGCCGGTGCGCCGGCGCTCCTCGAGCCCTTCCCAATAGGCCCGGGCCGCCCGCAGATAGTGCTCCTTGGAAAAGAGCAGGGTCACGTTCACGCAGATACCTTCGGCGATCAGCGCCGCGACGGCCCCGGGGCTCTCCGGCGTGCCCGGCACCTTGATCATGATATTGGGCCGGCCGACCTTCTTGAAGATCCGGCGCGCGCACGTGAGCGTCTTTTCGGGATCATGGGCATAAGCAGGCAGGACCTCGATGCTCACCCAGCCGTCTGTCCCCTTCGTCTCCTCGTAGACCCCTTTAAGCAGGTCTGCGGCGTCGCGCACGTCATCGGCGGTCAGGGTGTCGCAGATCTCCTCCAGGCCCGCCCCGTCCGCCTTGAGCCTCTTGATCTTTTCGTCATAGACGTCAGAGCCGAGGACCGCCTTCTCGAAGATGGAAGGGTTGGAAGTGACGCCGACGATGCCCCGGTCGAAAAAAGCCTTCAGCCCGCCGTCGGCGAGGAGCCGGCGGTCGATATTATCATACCAGGGGCTCTGGCCCAACCGGTACAGTTCTTTCAGGCGGGAAGGCGCCATAGAAGACCTCTGCGGACAGATCCGGCTCGCGACGACGCAACTATTCTACAACGCCGCATGGGACTTTTGAAGCGTTTTGTAGACGTCTCAGCCGAAAAAACGCTCGCCCTGCGCCCAATTCGCACCATCGACCTCGTCGATCACGAGGTACGTCGCGTCCTTGGGTTTTTGGGCGACGCGCTGCAACGTGTCCGTGAACTCTTTGGCGATCTTCTCTTTTTGCTCGCGGGACAGTTTCCCGACGAGCTTGAGGTTGATGTACGGCATGTTCCCTCCGGGAGTGCGTCAGGCCGACCGGCTGATGACGAAGATGACGTTAAGGGCGAAAAGATTTGCCCAGAAACGGACCCGCCGCCTCGTCCCCAGGAAGTACCTGGCAAGGACCTTGATGCCCTTTTCGCGGCAGAAGTCGCGGAAGTCGCTCACGCTCAAGAAGTGCAGGTTAGGGGTGTCGTACCACCGGTGGGGCAAAGACGGCGTGACCGGCGCCTTGCCGCCGAAGAAGAGCCGCAGGCGGGCGTAGAGGTGGGCAAAATTGGGAAAGCCCACGATGACCTTCTTGCCGACGCGCAGGGCCTCCTTCACGACGAAGTCGGCGCGGCGGGCCTCCTGCAGGCTCTGGTTGAGGATCACGTAGTCAAAGGACTGGTCGGGATACTCGCTCAAGCCCGAATCGATGTCGCTGTGGAAGACGCTCAAACCCTTCTCCACGCACCGGTAGATCGCCTCTTCGCTGAGCTCGATCCCCTGCACCCGGGCGCCCTTCTCCTTGGCCAAGAGATAGATGAGGTCCCCGCTGCCGCAGCCCAGGTCCAGGACGCGCGCCCCGGACTCGACGATGCCGTAGATGATCCGGTGATCAAGGCGGGGGATGTCAGGCATCGTGCGTCCTCACGTCGTAGCCGTGGTACGTCTTGTCGAGGAAGTGCTTGATGAGGCGCGTCTCCTCCTCGACCTCCAGGAGAAAGGCGTCGTGTCCATAGGTGGACTGGATCTCGCAGTAGGTGGCGTCGACGCGGCGGATCTTGAGCCGGCGCACGATCTCCTGCGACTGATAAAGGGGATAGAGCCAGTCCGAGTGGAACGCGATCACCAAAAACCGCGTCGCGACCGTCTTGCCCGGCCGGATCAGCCTGTCCCCCGAGACGTCAAAATAATCCATCGCCTTCGTGATATAAAGGTAAGAGTTCGCGTCGAAGCGCTTCACGAAGTTGTCCACGCGGTAGCGCAGGTACCCCTCGACCTCAAAGTCCGTCTTGAACTTGAAGCTGTAATTCTTCTCTTTCAGCCGGCGCGAGAACTTCTCCTCCATCGACGTGTCGCTCATGTAGGTGATGTGGCCGATCATCCGGGCCACGGCCAGCCCCCTCTCGGGCTGGGTGTGTCCGTAATAATCGCCTTCGCTCCAGTCGGGGTCGGCCATGATCGCCTGGCGGCCGACCTCGTCAAAGGCGATCTGCTGAGGCGAGTGCTTCATCGCCGTGGCGATCGGGATGGCCGCGCGGACCCGCTCCGGGTAAGAGGCCACCCACTGGAGTACCTGCATCCCGCCCATCGAGCCGCCGCAGACGCACAAAAGCGCATCGATGCCCAAATGGTCGATGAGATACCGCTGGGCGTTCACCATGTCGGCGATGGTGATCATCGGAAAGTCCAGCGCGTAGGCCTTGCCGGTCTTAGGGTTCACCGAGGAAGGCCCGGTGCTCCCCTTGCAGCCGCCGATGACGTTGGCGCAGATCACGAAGTACTTGTCCGTGTCAAAGGCCTTGCCCGGCCCGATCATGTTGTCCCACCACCCCGGGTCCTTGTCGCCGGGGTGCAGGCCCGCGGCATGGGCGTCCCCCGAGAGGGCGTGGCAGATGAGGACCGCGTTCGACTTCTCCGCGTCGAGGTCTCCGTAGGTCTCGTAGGCGAGCGTGATCGGCCCCAGCTTCCGGCCGCTCTCAAGAACGAGCTCCTGGGACCTGGGAGCGAACTCAAAGACCTTTGTCTCGACGATACCTAATCCCTTTTTAGCGAACATTTTTCACCTGGGTCCGAATCACGCCTTATTTTACGTTCAAGGGCACGGGCTTGCAATCGATTTCTCGCCTCCTACTCCTGGAAGAGCCAGGTCGAGAGGTAGCGCTCGCCGCAGCTGGGAAAGACGGTCACGATGATCTTGCCCTCCGACTCCTTGCGGCCGGCGACCTCGAGGGATGCCCACATCGCCGCGCCGCTGGAGATACCCGCCAGGATCCCCTCCTGCCGGGCCAGGAGACGCGCCGTCCTGCCGGCGTCCTCGTGGCCGACCAGCATGATCTCGTCCATCACGTCGCG
>CAZDLS010000139.1:0-3411 GCA_964506425.1 uncultured Planctomycetia bacterium
TGCGCGACGTCGGCGGCATCATCGTCATCGATTACATCGACATGATGGAGGAGCGCCATCGCCGGGAGCTGATCAATATCTTCCGCGGCGCCCTCGCCAGCGACCGCGCCAAGACCGACGTCATCGGGATCTCGAAGCTGGGCCTCGTGCAGATGACGCGCGAGCGCACCCACCGGACGCTGGAAAGCATCTCCTATCAGGAGTGCCCCTTTTGTCAGGGGAAGGGCAAGATCAAGTCGGCCTTCTCCACCGCGCTCAATGCCATACGGGACCTCAAGAACTACCTGGCCCACCACCGCACACGGCGCGTGGTGGTGGAGGTCCATCCGGACGTGGCCGCGAGCCTCAACAGCCAGAACTTCAATGGATTGCGCCACGTCTCGCGGCGCTTCGGCGCACGGGTGGATATCCGCGCCAACAAGGAGCTGCACACCGAAAAGATCAACATCACGTCCTAAAGGGGCCGGCATTGACGCCGGCGACGGGTTGTGTTATAGTTGTGCGCTGTTTGGGAGACCCGCGCACCCTTTAAGGTAAGCCGGTAAGTGAGACAAACAGCCAGGCTCTTTGTCTCAAATTTGCGGTTCAAAAATGAGACAAAGAGCCTGGCTGAAAGTCTCACATAAAGGAGTGGAGATGTACGCTATTATTGAGACGGGTGGAAAACAGGAGAAGGTGCGGGTCGGAGACATTCTCACCGTGGAGCGCCTTGACAAGAAGAAGGACGTGACCTTTAACCACGTGCTTTTGGTGGCTGATAAGGACAAGGTGAGCGTGGGGGATCCCTTTGTCAAGGGGGCCCGGGTGACGGCGGATGTCCTCGAGCAGACGCGCGGCCCCAAGGTCCTCACCTATAAGGCGCGCCGGCGCAAGAGCTCCCGCCGCACGCACGGCCACCGTCAGGCGCTGACACGCGTCAAGATCACCGGGATCGCCCCCTGATCTCACATGTTCATTGATACGGCCAAGATCAGCGTGAAGGCGGGTGCCGGCGGCAACGGCTGCAACAGCTTTTTCCGCGACAATCGGGTGGAGCGCGGCAAGGCCAACGGCGGCGACGGCGGGGACGGCGGCCACGTGGTCCTGCGCGCCGAGAAGAGCATCACCACGCTCCTGGATTTTCAGTACCGTCGCCACTTCAAGGCCGTGAGCGGCCGGCACGGCTCCAGCAACAACAAGGCCGGCGGCCGCGGAGAGGATTGTCTCATCCGCGTGCCCGTGGGGACGCTCGTCACCGAGGCGGGGACAGGATGCTTTTTGCGGGACCTCGCCACCCCCGGCATGGAGGTGGTCGTCGCGCGCGGCGGTGCGGGGGGCAGAGGGAATTCCCGTGACCGCGAGGCGACGCCGGGCCTGCCGGGCGAGGAGCGCGAGCTCCTCTTAAACCTCAAGCTGATCGCCGATGTGGGGCTTGTCGGGTTTCCGAACGCCGGCAAGTCCACGCTGATATCAAAGGTCTCGAACGCGACGCCGAAGATCGCCAGCTATCCCTTCACGACGCGCGCCCCGCAGCTGGGGGTCGTGCGACGTCAAGAGGACGACGCGGAGTTCACCGTCGCGGATATCCCGGGCCTCATGGCCGGCGCGCACGAAGGCCGCGGCCTGGGCGACCGGTTCTTAAAACACGTCGAGCGCACGAAGGTCCTGGTGCATATCGTGGACATGGCGGGCGTGGACGGGCGCGACCCGGTCGAGGATTACGACGTCATCAACAGGGAGCTGGAGGCGTTTTCAAAGGACCTGGCACACAAGGCGCAGGTCCTGGTGGCCAACAAGATGGACCTGGAGGCCGCGGCCGGGAACCTGAAGCGCTTTCGTCAAGTCGTGAAGCGCCGTATCTTCGAGATATCGGCCCTCGAGGGTAAAGGCCTGGAGGCATTGCTTGAAGAGATCACAGAGAGTCTCTCAGAAGATCGTCGTTAAGGTCGGCTCGAGCGTCCTGACCGGCGGCGGGGCGCGCATCGTCCCGGAGAACCTGAGGCGTGTCGTGGGACACGTTGCCCGGTTCGTCGAAGCGGGCGACAAGGTCATCCTGGTGACGAGCGGTGCCATCGCCTGCGGTCTGTCCGTATTGGGTTTTAAGAAGAGGCCGACGGCTTTGGCGGAACTCCAGGCTGCTGCCGCTGCGGGACAGAATATTTTGATGCAGGAGTATTTCGAGGGGTTTGGAAGGCATGGTTTGAAGTGTGCCCAGGTCTTGCTGACACGGGGCGATCTCACGGACCGCAAGCGTTATCTGAACGCGCGGGCCACGATCAACACCCTGTTGCGCCACGGCCTCGTGCCCGTCGTCAATGAGAACGACGCCGTCTCCGTAGAGGAGATAAAATTCGGCGACAACGACACGTTGGCCGCGCGCCTGGCGGTTGCCGTCGAGGCAGACGGTCTTTGGATCATGTCGGATATCGACGGGCTCTACAAGGATTTCGACCCAAAGACGGGTCGGGGGAAGGATCTGATCGAGGAGGTCAAGATGATCACCCCCGAGATCAGAAAGATGGCCTGTGGTACGGATAAGGCGTCCTGCGTGGGCGGGATGTCGACAAAGATCCAGGCGGCGCACATCGCGACGCTCGGCGACCTTTCAGTGTGTCTGAGCGCGATGCCTCGCAAAGATGTGCGCATCGACTTCGGCTCGGGCGTCTACGGGGGGTTCCCCCATACCCATTTTTACGCGGCTGGTTCCGTGGGCAGCGCGAAGAAGCACTGGATCGCGTTCGAGGCCGTGGCCAAGGGCCGCCTCGTCGTGGACGACGGCGCCCGGGCCGCCCTGACCGAGCGGTCCGTCAGCCTCCTGGCGCCGGGCGTCGTGGGCTGCGAGGGGGCCTTCAAGGCGGGCGACATCGTGGAGGTCGTCGATAAGGCGGGCGTCATTTTCGCCAAGGGCAAGTCCAACTTATCGTCGAAAGAGATCGCGGAGAGCGCCGGCAAGAAGATAAAGAAAGAGGTGATCCACCGGGATCACCTGGTGATATTGGGGTAGGAGATGGCCAAGAGACGCACCTCCCGCACGCAGATCAGGCAGGAGCTCAGCCGCATGGCGCATAGGGCAAAGGCCGCGGCGCGGCAGCTCGCCTGCCTCGACACCGCGGCGAAGGACGCGGTGTTGCGCGACATGGCGAGCGCCCTGGAAGAGGGTGTTTCCTCGATCCTCCTGGCCAACAGGAAGGACCTCGCGGCCTGTTGTTTGAAGCGGCGCGCCGAGGCCTTTGTCGAGCGCCTGACCCTGACCCCCAAACGGATCGACGAGATGGCCGCGTCGCTGCGCAGCGTCGCCGAGCTCCCCGATCCGGTCGGGCAGGTCATCAAGAGAAGGAGCCGTCCCAACGGCCTTGAGATCAGCAAGGTCCGCACGCCGCTCGGCGTCATCGGCATCATCTATGAGTCGCGGCCGAACGTGACCTCGGACTG
>CAZDLS010000140.1:0-744 GCA_964506425.1 uncultured Planctomycetia bacterium
AGCAGATATTTCGTCGTGTGGCCGAGGGTCAAGGATTTGGATTTTTTGAAGAACCCGTATTGGGTGAACCTTTGCTGTTGCCGGTCCTGGACCGTCAGGCCGCCTTTGAGGGCATCAAGGCTGAGCCTTTGCCGGCTCGCATCAGCATCGAGGCCCTGACGCGCCTGGGCGAGCATGAAATCGGGAACAAGATGAAGGCGAAGCGAAGAGAGAGGGCCGCGGCAAAAAGGCCGGAAGCCAGGCGTCCGCGCGCGGCGGCGGAAAGAGTGAAGACGTCTGGGCGGAAGGCGTCTGCGCTGTCCAGCGGTCTCTCCGCTGAGCTATTCCGCGGCGGGGTCTCCAGGCCGGCGCCTACAGCCGGGCAACTCGAGGCGCGCCGCGCCCGGGAGATCACGGGCACGGAGAAGCAGGACGGTTGGGTCGCATTGATCGAGAAGTCCCAACGCGCCGCGGACCCCGAAGTCCAGATCGACCACTTGTATGTCCGTCTGGTCGTATCGCGCTATTGGCACTCCAGTGTTGAGATCGGCGCCCTGCGCCGCCGGCTTCAGGAGAAGTGGCAGAAAGACGGCGGAGTCGAGACGTACAGGTGGCTGGAGCGGTCCTTTTACCGGTGGCGCCGCATCTTCCGGGGCAAGGACATCGGCGAGAGCGAGAACTACAACTATCACCTGTTGCTGAAATACTTCAGCCTGTCGCCGGATATCAAGTCCCTTGATCAGGCCTTAAGGGAGCGCCTGGCTG
>CAZDLS010000140.1:754-3387 GCA_964506425.1 uncultured Planctomycetia bacterium
ATCTCTCAGCGGCCGATGAGGGCACGGGCCGGCGGCTCGAAGAGCAGACGCGCGGCCGGAGGCTCTTGGACCGTCTTTCGTTCGGCCCGGCGTCCACGACCGCCTCCTCGCCGGCGGCCGAGGACGGTAAAGGGGCTGAGTATCGTTACTTTGTGCTCTATAAGCCGTCCTGGTATGAGTCGACGCGGGAGAAGACATCTGGGAATTCCCGGGGGACGATTTATGGCATTTTTGAGAAGAAGACGGGGCTGGACCCTTCATTATATTACAGCCTGGGACGGCTGGACGTGGACATGGATGGGTTGGTGGTCCTGACGGATGACCCGGCGGCCTGCCTGCTTCTCATATCCATCTCCCGCTGTCCCAAGGTCTATAAGATCCGGGCCGATCAGCCGCTGACGGCCCGGGATATTCAGCGGCTTCTTTCTTCCGTGCGTATCACGACCGTTGACAGGCAGACCGGCGATGAATGGGAGAAGGAGTGTACGGCGCTTGAAGCCAGCACGGACAACGAGGGTTTTCTGCATCTTACGATCACAGATGGGGCTTTCCACCAGGTCAAGCTTATGGTCAAGGCCCTCGGTAAAGAAGCTGTGCGGCATACCCGTGTGAGATTCGGTGACCTGACTCTCGAGGAGTTCGTCGGCTTTAGATCGGGCAACATCGTGGAGTTGACGGGCGACAAGCGTGAGGCCTTTCAGCGGTATTTGGCCGAAAAACAGGCCCTGGTCGAAGAACATCTCAACATCGGCAGGTCCGTGATCCAGCTGCTGGGTATCGCCCACATCGATTTTGGGCCTGTCAGGCCCTTTGTGGCTGAGACTCTTGCGCGGATCTTCAGCCGCCACCGGAACGCCCGTTATAAGATGCTCGACATCTTTGTCGAAATGATCCTGCAGTTCGATGACCCTGTGCAGTATGAGGTTCTCGCCGCGGCCCTGCCGGCCCTGGAAGGCCACCGCGGTTCTTTGAGCGACCACGCATCGTTGCAGTTGGACTATCTCGCGCGGCTCCTGCGCGCCGGCGGGGCGTTTGCCAGCTCGCCGGCCACCGTGCCGGTCGGTGAGGCGCGGCCTCTCGTTGAGTGGATACTGAAAATGCCGTGGGTCGGCAAGGAGCGCATCGCGCGGCGCATCGCGAACAAGATGCAGGCGGTTGACACCCTCGCGCTCGCCAAGATAGATATCGATGCGTTGATGACGCGGCTTCAGGGTGGTGACCCCTACCTCTGGATGGTCATCTGGAACTGCGCGCAGTACATGCACCATAAGGACTATCAGGGGACATGGAAGAGAGGGGACCGTTATGTCATCATTGCCCGGAAGATGGCCGTCATGGCCGCTGAGAAGAAGATGTGTGGATTCAAGTTCCAAGAGATGGCGGTCCAGGCGCTCCAGGCCTATTTCAAAGTGAAAGGTTTTCGCCTGCATTATTGGAAGGAGTTGATGGAGGGGGGGCGTGACATCAAGGCGCAGTGCGCGCAGTTTTGTCCGTACGCGGCGCGGGCGCAGAAGTGCCCGTATGAAAAGGAGCGCAAGGCCGTGAACGCGGTCCTCAAGAACATGAAGAGTCGGAGCTATAAGCCGACCCCGGCAGAGGGCACCGTCAGCTCGCCGGTTATCGATATACCGGATCAGGGAGATGGTGCGCGCTTTACCTCGCCGGCGGAGTTACAAAATGTCGTTTCCTGTGCCATCACCGTCACGAGGCGGGTTCTTGAAGATTTCCGGGCCGCCTCAGGCATCAAGAGTTTTTGTCAGATGCATAGTCTTCTTCTGGCGCACATCTCTCTCTCTGAGGGGGTCCCCGCGCGCGTCGTCTATTTAAGGGGCCACTATGCCGTTGAGTTTGGTCTTGGTCCGGTTGCGTCTCCTTTTGTGGGTCCGTCCGTTACGGGGCCGGTCGCGGATGCCTTCCCTTCCGGAAGCGGCCTGCATCGTTTTTCTCCTTATGATGCGGCCTTGAAGAAGTTTCCGGGTCTTATCGCCTTCCCCGGCAGCCGCATCCACGTTTTTTACTATGGCCTTTTTAGCGCGGAGCGGGTGTCGTTGAAGGATCTGTTCTTTGAGCGCCTTGCGCGCGTCGTTAGTGAGTACGCCGGACAGATCGAAGAGAGGACGCTCTCCGTCGCGGAACAAAGAGATCAGGTCTCTTTGTCTCATCAGGTTTTTTTGTCTCACGAAGGAGCGCAGGGTCCTGTCGTTTGTCTTCCGCTTTTCCCGCGGGACAAAGCCAGTTCGCCGGTAGACGCCGAAGAGAACGATCCTTGTGGTGTCTGCCGGTTCAACAAGCGCCGGTCGCTGATGAACACAGAGGTCGTCGTGTTGATGCGGTCTTTGAGAGATGAAGACGCAAAGGAGCGTTTCCGGGCGGCGAAGGTCCTGGGTGATGCCGCGCCGCATGTCTGGGGGATGCGCGGAGAAGCGACATACCTCATTATCAATTCCCTGGCAGATCAGCTTGGCAAAGAAGACAGGGAGAAGGCCAAGCTGGCCGAGATCGAGGCGCTGGGACGGTTCGGCAGTCTGGTCTCTTTGAGGGAAAAGGCGGAGCGGGCCCTGCTTGTCCTGCTCAATGATTTTACGGTGACTCCCGCAGTGCGAAAGGCCGTCGTGAAGGCGATGGGAGAGTTG
>CAZDLS010000141.1:0-3320 GCA_964506425.1 uncultured Planctomycetia bacterium
CGCACCCAGCGCCGCGGCGATGCGGCCCCAGTTGGGGTTTGCGCCGAACATCGCACACTTAAAAAGCGTGGAATTCGCGACGCCAAAGGCAAAGGCCTCGGCTGCGGCGTCACTCCCCGCCCTCTTCACGTCGATCGTGATGAACTTCGTCGCCCCCTCTGCGTCCTTGACGATCATCCGGGCGAGCGCGGCCGCGACGCAGCGCAGGGCCTTCAAGAACCGGGCGTGATCCCGCGAGCCGGCCGTGATCGTCCTGTTGCCGGCCTGCCCGTTGGCCAGCGCCACGACCATGTCGTTCGTGCTCATGCAGCCGTCCACGGTGATGGCATTGAAGGAGCCGGCCACCGCGTCCGCCAGGGCCTTCTTCAAGACCCGGGACGCGATCGCGGCGTCGGTCACGATAAAAGAGAGCATCGTGGCCAGCCGCATTTGCGGGGCGATCATCCCCGCGCCTTTGGCGATGCCGCTCACGGTCACGCGCCTGCCGCCGAGGAAAAAGGAGACCGTCGCCTCCTTGTTGAAGGTATCCGTCGTGCGTATCGCCTCGGCCATGTCAGAGAGGCCGCGCTCATGAAGGGCATCCGCCAGCCTGGGCACCGCGCGCACGATCTCCTCGACGGGCAATTGCCGGCCGATGATCCCCGTGGACGCGACGAGCACCTGCGACGGCTTGAGCCTCAGGGCCGCGGCCGCCGCAGAGGCCATCGCCTGGGCCGCACGGATACCCGGCGTGCCCGTCATGCAGTTGGCGTTGCCGCTGTTGACGATCACGGCCCGGACCTTTCCGCGGCGCAGATGCCGGCGGCTCACCAAGAGAGGCGCTGCCTGGATCTTATTAGAGGTAAACAAGGCGGCGGCCGCACACGGGGCCTTGGAATACAACAACCCCAGGTCGCGCCGGCCCCGGCGCCTGATGCCGGCCGCCAGGCCGGCCGCCAGAAATCCCTGCGCAAGACGCCCCGAATTCAGGATAAGATTCATAGAAGTGCCATGGACTCAGGAAAGCCGCACATCAGGTTCATGTTCTGGACGGCCTGACCCGAAGCCCCCTTGAGCAGATTATCGATGGCCGCGACGACGACGAGCCGCTTCAGGGCCGGATCGACGGCAAGGCCGATATCGCAAAAGTTCGTCATCACGACGTGCTTGAGCTGGGGCAAGACCCCCTTGTCCCGGACCCGGACGAAGGGCTCGGTCTTGTAGAACTTTTTATACAGGCCGTGGATCGTATCAAGGGAGGCGGCCTTCTTCGTCTTCATGTAGATCGTCTCCAGGATCCCCCGGCGCACCGGCAGCAAGTGCGGACAGAAGACGGCCCTGATCTTCTTGACGGCGAGCCGCGAGAGCTCCTGATCGATCTCCGGGGCATGCTGGTGGCACAGGAAACGATACCCCTTGAAGTCCGCGTGGAGCTCGTTGAAGGAGAACTCGAGGCTCGCTTTCCTGCCGGCGCCCGTCACGCCCGACTTGGCATCGATGACGATGTCCTGGGGGTCTACGATCCCCGCTGCCAAGGCCGGGGCGATCCCCAGGATGGCGGCCGTCGGGTAGCACCCCGGATTGGCGATGAAGGTGGCCCTCTTGATCTTTGCCCGGTACAGCTCCGGCAGGCCGTAGACGGCCTTCTTCAAGTTCGCCTTGTCCTTGTGCGTCTGCTTATAATACGCGGTGTATACCGCGGTGTTGCGCAGCCGGTAGTCGGCGCTGAGGTCCACGATCTTTCTGCCCCTGACCGCCAGCGCGGGCGCCAGCTGCATCGATACCGTGTGCGGCAGGGCGAGAAAGATAACGTCGCAGCGCTCGACCGCGGTCTTCGCGTCGAAAGGCTCACAGTCCAGGCCCACCCGGCCCGCGAACTGCGGCAGGCTCGCGCCGATCGGCTCGGGCCTCTCGAGCTTGTCCGCTAAATACGTCAGGCGCACCTGGGGGTGGTTCAAAAGGATGCCGACCAGCTCCTCGCCGCCGTACCCCTTGGCCCCGATGATCCCTGCCCGCACCATGCGTCTCTTCCTTTCGTTTTCTCGGCGACAAATAAAAAATCGCTTCTTTTCATGGTATGCTAAAAACGCAGCAACGTCAAGGTTTTTTCGTCGAGGACCGCCCCTTCCTCCGTCGGCATGGCCTCTAAACACATCCGCGGCCGGCGGCGACCCGCAATAAAAAACCGCCGAGGAGACTCGGCGGTCTAGAAAGGCTTATGTCAAGCGGACGTTAACGCTTCGTCCACTGGAAGCGCTTGCGCGCCCCCTTCTGGCCGTACTTCTTCCTCTCCTTCATGCGCGGGTCCCGCGTGAGGTATCCGCCCTTACGCAGGACCGAACGGTATTCGGTGTCGACCATGCCCAGTGCGCGAGAGATCCCATGGCGCAAAGCGCCCGCCTGACCGCTGAGTCCGCCCCCGTCCACCAGGGCCTGCACGTCGAACTTGCTGACCGTGTTGGTCGCCACGAACGGCTGGTTGATGACCAGGCGGTCCGTCTCGCGCAGAAAATACGTCTCGCAGGATCTCTTGTTGACGGTGATGCGGCCCTGTCCGGGCGTGATCAGGCGCACGCGCGCCGTGGCCTCCTTGCGCCTCCCCGTTGCCTTGAAAATACTGCCCTGTTCCGTCATGCTATTTGATCTCCAGATTGACGAAGTGCACCTTCTTGAAGGGATGCTCGGCATCGCGGTATATCTTGAGCTTCTTGAGCATATCGCGATACAGAGGCCCTGCCGGCAGCATGCGCCGGACAGCGGACCTGACGACCTCGGCCGGCTTGGTCTTCAGCATGACCTCCAGCGACGTGCGCTTGAGACCGCCCGGGTAGCCCGAAAAACGCAAATACTGTTTTTCCTTAAGCTTACGGCCCGTGACGCGGACCTTCTGGGCATTGATCACCACGACGTAATCCCCCGTGTCCATGTGAGGGGTATACGAAGGCTTGTGCTTGCCCCGGATGATCGAGGCCACCCGAGCCGCCATGCGTCCAAGGATGATACCCTTGGCATCGACCAGAAACCAGCGCCGGCCGGAGTCCGTCTCTTGTTTTTTAGGAATAAAGGTCTTCATGAGAAACCCTTGGGGCTTGCCCGTCCCGCGAAGCACCGTTTTATTGCAAGCCACACGGAACTGGAATTATAACATACACCCCGATTATGTCAACCCCTATTTTTCACTTTTAAGGCGCAACCTGTTCTCTTCAAAGAGGTAGACAAAAATACAGCCGAACGCGAGGGTAAGCACGAGAGGCCACCCCACGGTAGCCGCCCGGACATGCCGGCCGGCCCGGGCCGCCGGGTTCTCAAAGACCCAAGCCAGGTCCGTCTCTGCCGAGAGG
>CAZDLS010000142.1:0-3158 GCA_964506425.1 uncultured Planctomycetia bacterium
GCCGGATACGATCCAACTCGTCCTGATCGAAGAGTGTTTCGGGAACTTCAAGGCCCTGCAAGGTTTTGTAGCAAATTACTTATCAGATGTCCCGGGAAACGCGTTCGGGAAAAACCTCTACTGTCTGGCAGAGGCCCGGGCCGTCCTGAAGACCCTGGTCGGCGATGTTCGCTTCCTAGGGGTCCGACTTAGGGAATTGGACGCCGATATCAAGCAGGCCCTGGCCCTACTGGGCGAAGAGAGCGTTAAGCAATTTGAGGAGATACAAAAGGACGTCTCCGACCTGAAGGCGACGGTCTGGTTGGCGGCCGCCGAGTTGAGAGAGAGTTTGAAGGGGTCTTCAATGAAAGGGTTGTTGCGTCGCGCCGACAGGAAGCGGGGAGAGAAGGATGGGTGGGATTGGTACCGCATCCGGCGTCCGGCGATATCCAGGGAGGCCATCCTCGATGCTCGGGAGGCGATGGCTTCACCCGGGAAGAGGGAGGGGCGGCCGCCCGCGGCGCCTTCGTCTCGAGCCGAGCCCCATATACACGCCTCAGCCCGCAGCTACCTGTGGCGCATGGAAGAGGCGCCCCAGGAACCGCCATGGGGCGCGAGGTGGGAGGCCCTAAGAGCCACGCCTGATCCTGTCTTAGAGGGAGACCTTAAGGATGTCTGCCCTGCGCACAGCGTGAGAGAACCATTGCCGAAGGTTCTGTCTGATATGGCCAAAGGAGGCGGTCCGGCCTCGCTGAGCGTGATCAAGACACTGCTATTAAGATATCGGGAGTTTGACCTGTTCAGGTGGATCCACTCGGCAGACACGCGGCGCCTGCTCCGGGACGCCATCGAAGGCGTGATCGAGACGAACAGAAAAATAGACGTTTGCGCGTCCAAGACACGCAAGAGATCCACAGACGGCGCCTCCTCGCCCCTCCGGGGACTTTCTTTGTCGCCCCTGGAGGGCTCGCTTCGGTCGTCCCGCGGGGACTCGCTGCGTTCGCCGGCCGTCTTCGGTCGGGAGGCCACCGCCTCCGGCGCCTCCTCGCCGGTTGGGTCGCGAGGCCGGCCGAGGGGGAGACGGGATGGGGCGGGAGGAAGAGGCAGCACAAAACGCTCAGGACATCGATTGAGGCTTGGCATTGATGAATGGCCGGGATTTGAACTTCCCAAGGCGGCGCCGGAACCGTGGCTCAGCACGGCGGGCGTGTATGCCTTGACTTTCTTCAGCGGCCTTCTCGGTTATGTCTTTTACTCCATTTCCGAGAAGCTATTGCTGGGGTATCTTGGCGTGCTCACCGGCTCTTTCTTGATCTATGGGGCCGTTGTTCTTGTCCGAGGATTCAGGGATTTTTCTTCGGAGTTTGATGAAGCCCAGAAAAATGAGTTGAACGACAGGGTCAGGAGGTTCATGGAGGAGCTGGGATTGTCCTGGGTCGCCAAGCAAGAGGGAGGACAGACCGAGGAAAGGGCCGGAAGGGTTGTGCCGCAAAGACGGGATTTTTCGATGGCGCCGGACAGCAAAGACGATGAGTGGACCCGTTTGGGTAAGACCCTCTTTAGGGCGGCCGCTTCCGAGCTCAAGATAAAGAAGGGCTTTAGGGACTTTCTGAGCTGGTTCTTTTTGGAGACTGAGCTTACTTTTGAGATCGTTGTCAGATCTTGTCTTATTCCTGTGATTGTCAGATATGTCGTCGATCATCAGATCTATTTCTATTGTAATATTGAGTCTTATCCGAAGAATTATTTTGAAGGAGATGAGATCGGTGGGCTTTACGGGGTCATTCTCAAGATCTGCGCTTTGCCCTCGGCGGGCAACTCCGAAGAGATCGAAAAGGAAAAGCGCAAGTTATTGATAACCATGATGGGCAACATTTTTACGGGAGAGCTCAAGAAACACATGGCCAAGATGAAGGCGGCGCAAGACGGTTGGCCACGGACTATGCCGTTGACCAGCAGCGAGATCAGGAATCAGATGGCCCAGCAGGCAATCGTGGGCGTCTTTGAGGGGGAAGATATCGCCTTGACCATACTTCTGCTGGAGGCCTTGTTCGAGATGATCACCGGCGGCGGGGAGCTGGCGGACAATCTCTTCTTCCAGGGCGTCTTGCCGCTTTTGAGGCAGGCGGGAAGGACGACCGGCTTCATCGACAGCATCATCGGGACCCTGCTTCGGGCGGAGAGGGCGCATATCCCCGTTTATGAAGCCAGACAAGGCAGGGAATATTTGTTTATCCGCATCCGTGAGGTCGTCCGGATCTTAGCTGAAGGGGAAGGATTCCAAAGGGGATATTTTATTCAAAGGCTCAATGAACTTTTGGACAAGGTGGAGAAAGAGCTCTATCTGATCGAATCGATCCTCTTTGATCTGGGGGATTACCATGTCGTCCCCGCGGGGCCGCAAGAATATGACCGGCTGGCCTGTTGGGCGGATGAGTCACATTACCCGCAGGGCACGGATCTATCGAAGTATAGATATTGCGCAGGGTTCATCAAAGAGGCCCTGGCGGTTCTTCGGGCAGAGGGGGTCGGTTTGGCTTTCTCGTCTGATATGCCGGCCCTTTCCTTCCACGATGAACAAAATCGCCTCAGGGTGTTGCAGGCTTGTCTCCTGGAGGACCCCAACCCTCTGATCTTGGCAGGCGAGTTGGTCCATCAGACCCGCCACCCCTCGGAAGCAGGGACGTTCTTCAGGCAGTATGAAAAAGAGATCAGGGCCATGACCGCACAGATGAATTGCTATCGCCGTTGCCTTTGGAAGAGACCTGCGCGCGAGACGGCAGATCAGCGGGTCGTCCCGGTAGAGGAGGTTTGGGACAATGGTCTGGTCTTGGACCAGGAGATGGCAGAAGAAGTCGGGCAGTATCTGGAATGGCTTTCGGTTATGACCCGGCGGCCGATGGTTGTCCATGAGCCCCGTCGGCTTATCGACTTGGCCAAGCGACCTTTAGCCGAGGTCCCGGCCGATGCCGGTATCCGCGAGGTATTGAATAATTATATCAGTCATGCTCGCCGTTTCTCGTTCCCCCTGACAGAGCTGGCCTATGTCGGTTATGCGGTTGCGGCGGCCGAAAGGATCCATAATCAAGGCGCGTGCGATGAAAATACGCTCTGGGTTTCACTGGACGCCGAAGAGGATATCCTGGAGTTCATGCTCTTGACCGATGCCGGCCAGGCCC
>CAZDLS010000143.1:0-3091 GCA_964506425.1 uncultured Planctomycetia bacterium
TCGCAGTAGAACCGGACCGCCTCCCCCATGGCGCCGAGACTTCCGATGACTACGACAGCCCACGGACCCGGGATGTGCTCGGCAAGGGCGACGAACAGACCCGACGCCCTGAGACGGACGAACAACCGCGCCTTCTCAAAATCTCTTATGAGCGGGAACCTCAGCCCTCCCTCGCGGTCATCCTCGAGGCGCGTGGCCTCCTCGGAAGACCCCGACTCCAGGAGGGCGGCCTGCTCGAACGGCTCAAGGCCCGGATCGGGCAACGCATTGCGCCAAGCGCCATCGCGGCCCTTCTTGCTCTCCCTTGTCCGGTCAAGGGCGCCGGCGCTGCCCTGCTCGAAACGATAAACTCCTATAAATCTCCTCAACGGCTTTAGGACGAGGCCTTTCAGGAAGACGCGCAGAGGCCCCTGGCACGTCCATTCGTGGAGACGCGGCAATATAATGAGCATCGCCTCCTGAACCAGCTCATCCACCAGGTCTCCTGTCCACTGCAGGGAATTTTCGCGAAGGCGCAGATCACTCTCGATGATCCCGATGACCAGGGGAATAATGACCTTCTCGCAGAAGGCATCGGTCTCGGCCTGGCCTCCATACAGGGCCTGCCTCCACAACTCCTCCACCTCAATATCATCAGGCAACTTGATGTATTTGTACTTCGAGTAAAAGACCTGGGAGGGGTCGGGGGTCGCCCTTCTCCCCCCGGCCTGCGGTTTCCTGGGGAGGGTGATATCAGGGTCCCTGCGCGCCGCTCTCAATAAGGCGGCATCCCCTCCTTCGCATTTCGGCTTCTTCAGCTCGGAGTACACGTTGACCAAGACGCCAAGCCTCCTTGCGTCGTGATGCTCTTTTAGCCTCTTATCCAATGCGGCCTGGATGGCGGCGGTAGAATCAAGTCCGCGCCAGCCGCTGCGGTTGGCTGTTCGACGGAAACCAAGATAGGCATGGTGGTCGCTTTTATCGATCTGGCCCTGCGCGACGAACAGAGACAAGACCCCGCGGCTCTTCTTTCTTTTGGCCGGAACAGGCCCTTCTTTCTGCTCGATAACAGGCTGGCGGTCCTCATCGACCAAGATGCGATGGAGGCAGATCTCGCGCCTCTTCGCTCCTTCAGCTATCGTCAAAATGAAATCAAAAGAACCTTCTGTCTCCCGGACCCTCACGCTCACGATCTCCCCGGCCCCCTTCCAGGCAAGGAAACGATAATAGGCCTTAAGGCCCGAGAATATCCCGCCCCTCAGATAGACGGTCGCCTGCTGCCGGTCCACCGTCTTTGTCTGATAGAGGGCGCTCCTGTCGACGTCTCCCTGATCGATCAGGACCCTCAAGACATCAAAGGACGTCTTCCGGGACGCTAACCCGAGGGGGCGGCCTTTCTTATTTGTCTTAATGGTCGCCAGGTGCCTGCCCGTGCCAAACCCCCTGCCTTTCTTCGTGCGTATCTCGATCCTCGGGACCTCGGCGGCGCCCAGATAGGCGATGACCCTGACCCCAGAGGCCTTGAGACCAAAGGCCCTGAGGAAGTGGTTCAGGTATCCGGCGATCCCGCTTATATAGAAGAGGTTGGCAGAATACTCCTTGCCGTTCTGCATCTGGGTCCTCTCACTGAGACCAAGCTCTTCGGGATTGCCCGCCCTGACCATGGCCATGCGCAAAGAGACGTTCAGGACCTTCGCGTCTTTGTTGAGCCCGGCGTTCTTCGGACGGCCTTTCTCGTCCAACTCCAGCCGGCCCAGATAAAAGAGGCTGATATTTCCGGCCCGTGTCCTCAGCATGGCAAAGACCCTGATCTCATCCTTGCGGATGACGATCTGCAGGGACTCGATGGTGTCCAGCCCGTTCTCCCGCAGATGCCTGATGTACTCAGGGACCCTGACGTAGACCACCGTGTTCACCTCAAATCTTTCCCGACCTTCATCAACAACTCTCACCTCGGGGTAATCGTTCTCGTCGACCTTGTCCTGCGCCACCAGGGCGTCCCAGAAAGACACCGTCGGACGCGGCCCCTTGTTTAGGGTCACCCCGAGCGGCCTGCCCTTCTCATCCAGGTCGACGGCGTCGATGACCCTCCCCGTGCCCAGAGGATCCCCGGCCTTCCTGACCTGGACCTGCTCTCTGCCGCTTTCGAGCGTCTGTCTCGTGATGACGACGTCCGAGCGCTTAAAGCCCTTTCTCTTAAGGTAGACGCCGAAGAAGTAGGCGACTTCGTGGATGCAGTAATGCCTCTTGTCCACCGGCGTCTGGACAATGGGCATCCCACTCTCTTTAATGGCCGCGAGGATGCTCTTGCGGAAGGGATAGACCTGTTTCAGGTCAGCGGCTGACAGCAGGCCGTTCTCCTCGAGGCGGAGACGGTGCATAACCTCTTGTCTCGTGCCCAACTTGTCCCTCAGGACGGCGTAGACCGTGAGGGTCCGGCCACGGATGACGAACCTGAGGCCCCTCATGTTCTTGATGCCGGCGTCACGCAGGTACCGGAAGTACTCCCGCACGTGAAGCAGGGTCAAGCCGCCGACGCTGACCTCGTTGCTCTTCTTCGGGGACCACGAGACATCCTTCTCCCATTCGCATATCTTCCCCTGCCGGCGCAGGACCTCTAAAAGATCGAACCCGGAGACGTTCCACCCAAATCCCGCGACGCGTCCGCGCGGCGTGAGGTTGAACATGGCCAGCGGCTTGGCCTTGTGCTGCAACGCGTCCTTGCCGCCGTCCCATATGCCGACCCGGAGCCCCTCCTTGAACGTCGGATACCCGGCGCAGACGCGCAGGAGAACGTCCCTGACGCCCCGCGTCTCAAGATGCACCAGATAGGCGTTGACCGATATCGTCTTGCCGTCGACGACAAAGTGGTCCCCCTGGACCGGCACCGCCAGGACGCGCGGCTTGACGCGCAGGGCGCGGGCTATCTTCTCCATATCGGCAAGGTCTGGATGCTGTGCGGTGCCGTCTTCCAGGTGTTCTATCAGCTCCGGCGCGACCCCGGCCGCTTCTGCAAGTTGCCCGCGGTCCCAATCCCAACGCTGCTCTCTCAACAGCCTTATCCTGTCGCCTACCCGGTCCAGCTTCCTGAGCTCTCTTATGAGCGTGACCG
>CAZDLS010000144.1:0-3090 GCA_964506425.1 uncultured Planctomycetia bacterium
TCTCCCGCATCCCCTGATCGCAAGCGCCACGAAATGACAGTAAAAGACCTGGTCTCTTTATGCCACAAAATGGCAGCAAAAGACCTGGTCTCTTTATGCCACTTTTTACCGCGTTCGTCGGGAGGATTACGTGTAGAGACGGGGGACGCGGGGGGAGATCCAGCAGATGACTTCGTAGGGGATGGTACGGCACAGGCGCGCGATCTCTTCGGCGCGGATGAACGCCTTCTTCTGGCGGCCGATGAGGACGACCTCTTCGCCCGGGCGCACGCCGGGCAGACAGCTGACGTCGACCATCGTCTGGTCCATGCAGACCACGCCGACGATGGGACAACGCACGCCGCGCAAAAGCACCGCGCCGCGGTTGGACAACAGACGGTTGTAACCGTCGCCGTAGCCCACGGGCAAGGCGGCGATGACCGTATCGCGGGAGGCGACGTACGTGCGGCCGTAGCTGACCGAGCGGCCCTTGGCCACGCGCTTGACGTGGGCGACGCGCGTCTTGAAGCTCAAGACCGGCCGGATATCCAGGCGGCCCACCAACTCGTCCGTGGGGTGCAGGCCGTAGACGGCCAGGCCCGGCCGCACCAGGTTGAAGTGCGCGGCCTTAAAACCGACGACGGCCATCGAGTTGGCCGTGTGCTTAAGGGGAATGGCAACGCCGTGGATGGCGAGCTTGTCGATAAGCGCGCAGAAGACGGCGATCTGGGAGCGCGTAAAGGCCTCGTCGGAGTCGGCGCTGGGAAAATGGGTGTACAGACCCTCGACGCAGAGGTTCTTGAGGCCGCAGAGGCGGACGATCAGGGCATCGGCCTCTTCGTGCCAGAAGCCGAGCCGACCCATCCCCGTGTCCACCTTGATATGGACGCGCGCCTTCCTGCGCGTCCGGCGGGCCGCCGCATCGAGGAGCCGCGCCCGGTCGATGTCCGTGACCGTCGCCGCGATATCGTACCGGAGCATCGGTGCGACCTCCTGCGGGAAGAACGCGCCGAGGTTCAGGATAGGCGCATGCACCCCCCCGCGGCGCAGGACGATCCCCTCGTCCACACAGGCCACGCCGAGGTAGTCGACCCCGGCCTCGACGAGCGCCCGGCTGACTTCCACCACACCGTGACCGTAGGCATTGGCCTTCACCGCCACCATCACCTTGGTGCCGGGGGCCAGGCGCCTCTTCAAGACCCGGTAATTGTGGCGCAGCGCCCCCAGGTCCACCTCCACCCACGTCGGCCGATGGAGGCCCGCCCGCGCTAAAGCACGGGGCAACCCTCTTGACGACATACTGTCGGCACGTTTATTCTTCGCCACGGCGCACCTGACAATCCTGTCCATAAAAATAAACGGCCTTGAGGCCGCAGGCATCCTGAAAATCTTTGTTCGAGATGCTTTCCTTCGTCAACGCGGCCAGCGCCTCGGGCCGGGGATACCAAAATTTTTCCGGTGCGGCTGCGGCACCGCGGCGCCTGAGATCCTGCGCAAGGACCCGCACGGCGTCACCCGCCACCACCGTCCCCCGCTTCACGCGGCGCAGGAACTCTTTCGCCGGCATCATCCGAGGCGGGGAGCTCCTCCTGAGCCCGTTCTCCGTCATGCGGTAAAACCGGCAGTAGACGTTGGAGCGCCGGGCGTCCACCGCCACGGCCAAGGGTCCCGGCGGATCGCCCTTCACGCCAAAGGCGATGGCGTCAAGGCTGGAGAAGGCCACGCACTTTTTTCCCAGCGCGTACGCAAAACCCTTCGCGGTGCTCAACCCTATGCGGATACCCGTAAAAGATCCCGGCCCCACGCCGACCCCCAAGACATCGACGTCAGCCAACGGCACGCCGGCCTTTTTCAAGACAGCCTCTATCCACGCCGTCAACCTGTCGCCCCGGCCTTTGGCAAAGGCGCGGCGGGAGCCGGTCGGGCGGCCTGACATCGGACCGACGCAGACCACCGAATAGGGGGTCGATGTCTCAAGGGCCAGAAACGTCACTTAAAGACCTCTTGATACGTGCGGCCCTGCTCCAGGTCATCGGCCGTGGCCAAAAGCCTGTCGAGCGCGATGATCAAGGCAGGACGGCTGAAGAACTGCGGAAAATCCCTGTCAAAGACGCCCAGGAGCCCGGTGAATTTCATGCGATACACGACAAAACCCTTCTCGATCACAGCATAATGCGGTAACCGATTGAGGTTATACCCGATCGCCTCCCGCAGCCGCAGGGCGATGCGGGGAAAACTCATCAATCCCCCCTTGAACCCCGCCGTGACGATGCCGATGGCGATGTCGCGTCCCTTATACGTCCCCAACAGCTCGTCCTCTTCGTAAAAAAAGAAGAGGCCCTTGCGCTGCCATCGGGGTTCTCCGATGACTTCGGCGGCGATGTGCAGGAAACGGTGCGCCAACACGGCGACCCGTCCGGCCCACGCGAGGACGATAGCGAAGATAAGGAGGCTTCCCGCCAGGATCATGTTCATGAGATACGCGCTCCCGGGGCCCGGGACTGCCTGCGCCCCTTGAGGAGTCCTTTTAAAAAAGGCGTGCCGCGGCCGTTCGCAGCCCTGACCTCGATGAGGCGGTCCTGGTCGCCCAAAATGGTAAAACGGACCTTCAGAGAAGAAGACGGCAAAAGCGGACCCGCCGCCTGCGGCCACTCGATCACCGTCACGCCTTCGCCCTCCACGAACTCATCCCAGCCGATGCGCTGCACGTCCCGGGCCGTCCTCAGACGGTAGAGATCAAAGTGATACAAAGGCAGGCGCCCGTCATATATCTTGAGCATGACAAAAGAGGGGCTGGTCACCTCACGGACCCGGCGCACGCCCAGCCCCCTGGCCAGCCCTTTGACGAACGTCGTCTTGCCCACCCCGAAACCGCCCAGAAGGACGAGGCAGTCATGGGGTCTCAAATGGCGCGACAGCGCTTCGGCGAAGCGCCGCGTCTCGTCAGGGCTGTGCGTCTCAAGAGAGAGGACCTTTCCCATCGGCTTAGAAGTGGACAAAACCGCCGCCCCCTAACCGCCGGCGCCGCCCCATTTTATCGGAGAGCCACACGCCCTTGATGCGGCGGCTCAGGCGTCCGACGGGATAAAAACGCAGCGGGGTCTTTTTCCG
>CAZDLS010000145.1:0-3080 GCA_964506425.1 uncultured Planctomycetia bacterium
CGCCCGTGGTCAAGCTCGTCGATCTCATCATCAAGCAGGCGATCGACGAGCGGGCCTCCGACATCCACATCGAGCCCTACCAGGACAAGATCAGCCTGCGCTACCGCATCGACGGGGTCCTGCACGAGATCCCGCCGCCGGCCCGCCACCTGCACCTGCCGATCGTCTCGCGCGTCAAGATCCTCTCCAAGCTCGACATCGCCGAGAAGCGCCTGCCGCAGGACGGCGGCTTTAGGGTGCGCATCGAGGGCCGCGACATCGACCTGCGTATCTCCATCATGCCGACCATTTACGGCGAAAAGGCCGTCTTGCGTATCCTGGACAAAGAAGGGGTGGTCCTCGACCTGGACCGGATGGGGTTCTTTCCGGAACAGCTCGAGCATTTCCGCAGGGCGATATATTCGCCGTTCGGCCTTGTCTTTATCACCGGTCCGACCGGGTGCGGCAAGTCGACGACCCTGTACGCCGTTTTGACCGAGATCAAGACGCCGAAGAAGAACATCGTCACCGTCGAGGACCCCGTCGAGTACCACGTGAGCGGGATCAACCAGGTGCAGATCAAGCCCGACATCGGGCTGTCCTTCGCGTCGTCGCTGCGGGCCTTCCTGCGCCAGGACCCCGACATCATCATGGTCGGGGAGGTGCGCGACCTCGAGACCGCCCAGATCTGCGTGCGCTCCGCGTTGACCGGCCACCTCGTCCTCTCGACGCTGCACACGAACGACGCGCCGTCAGCCGTGACCCGCTTGGTCGATATCGGCATTGAGCCGTACCTCTTGATGCCGTCGCTTTTGATCATCGTGGCGCAGCGCCTGGTCCGCAGGCTGTGCCTGCACTGCCGCGAGGCCTACGAGCCGACGCCCGAAGAGCGTGAGCGCTATGGTTTTACCGAGCTCATCTACCGGGCCAAGGGGTGCGACAAGTGCAACCACTTCGGGTACAGGGGGCGCACGTGCATCAGCGAGATGTTCTACATCAACGATGAGATACGCAAGTACATCGTCCCGGGTGTCAATGCCCAGAAGCTCAAGGAACTCGGCCGAAAGTACAAAATGCTGACGCTTTTTGACAGCGGGATCAAGACGGTCAAAGAGGGTATCACGTCGCTCGAGGAGGCATTGAGCGCCACCGTGGGGGTGGAGGGTGCCTAAGTTCTCTTATATCGCCCGCAAGAGCAACGGGGAGCGCGACACCGGGGTCGTCGACGCCCTCTCCCAGGACGAGGTGGTCCTGCAGCTGCAGCAGAAGGGGTTGATCGTCACCTCGATCCTGCCCCTTGAGATCAGCCAGCAGACCTCGGCAGGGGTGGCGCCCAGTCGTATCGCGACCAGGAAGAAGTCCCAGTTCACCCACGGCGGGGTACGCGCCACGGACATGGTCATCATGGCCCGGCAGCTGGCCCTTCTCCTGAGCGCGGGCGTCAGTCTCTTGCGCAGTCTCGACATCATCGCCAAGCAGGTCGACAGCAAGACGCTCTTTGGCGTCATCAGCCAGATCCGGCAGGACATGGAGGGCGGCCGGACACTGCGCGATGCCATGGCCAAGTTCCCGAAGGTCTTCGCCCCCCTATGGCTTAACCTCGTGGAGACGGGGGAGGCGAGCGGCAACCTGCCCATGGTGCTGGAGAAGCTGGCCTATTACCTGGAAGAGGCGATGGCCTTCCGGCGCAAGATCCTCTCGGCTTTGCTCTACCCCGCCATCCTCCTTTTTATCTCCGTCTCGGCCGTCATGTTCTTCGTGATGAAGATCGTCCCGACCTTTGCCGGGATCCTGGATTCGTTCGGTGTGCCGCTGCCCATGGCCACGAAGATCGTCATCGGCATCAGCCATTTTCTTATCAACAAGTTCTATATCCTTGTCGGGGCGATCGTTCTCGTCGTTTTCGTCTTCCGGCGCCTGAGCGCCCAGCCCCAGTTCAACCGGCTCTTCGAGGAGATGCGGTTTAAGATGCCCGTGATGGGCGAGTTTTTCCGATTTGTCCTCCTGGAGCGCTTCGCGACGACCATGGCCATCCTCGTTGAGAGCGGCGTCCCCATCCTCTACGCCCTGGAGATCTCCGAGCGCAGCGCCGGCTCGCCGAAGATGGCTGAGTGCATCGCCTTTATCAAGAAGAACGTGAAAGAGGGGCGCAGCATGGCCGAGCCCATGGAGAAGATGGAGTTCTTCACGCCGATGGTCATCCAGCTGGTCGCGATCGGGGAGGAGATCGGCGAATTGACAGGCATGCTCAAGCGCATCTCCAAATACTATCAGGAATACCTGGAGACCTTTGTCACCAGATTGGCCACGATCTTTGAACCCTTGATGATCGTCTTCATCGGCATCATCATCGGGGCCATGGTCATCTCCATCTTTTTGCCGATCTTCAACCTCGCGACCTCTAAGCCGGCTTAAGACAAGGGGTTAGTGGAACTTTCGATTGACGAAGGGGGAGGGGGATGATATACTTTCGATTAGAGGGGGGGTGAAAAGACAGGGGTACCATCGGACTCATTATCCGTCATCCAAAGGGTCTTAAACCCACTGAAAGGGGGAAGGCGATGTTACGGTTCAGAAGGAAGAAAGGTTTTACGTTGCTCGAATTGATCATCGTCGTCATTGTTATCGGAATTCTCGCGTCTATCGCGCTGCCGCGCTTCATCCGCGTGGCCGAGAGGGCGAGGATCGCCGAGGCCAAGAGCATCCTGGACGCGCTGCGTTCGTCCCAGATGCGCTACGCGGCGCAGTGGAATGCCTACACGGGCACTATCAACCTGCTGGACACGCCGGCACCGCCGGCCAAGTATTTTACTTTCGCGACAAACCCGCAGACTATCGCAGCCGCCGAAAATGCCATTATCGCAACGGCGACAAGAAACGCCGTGGAGAACCCGGGTCCGCCGTTCGGAGCCTACACGGTGACGATCGCGATTGGCGGCGAGTTGACGTCAACGAACACGGCCGTCCAGCCCTTGTTGTAATAGCGTAGGGGTAGGGTTGCCGTAATGCAGACGAGATCCTTAAACGCTCCGGCCTACGGGAGGAAAACCCTTTTGGTAAGCCGGAGCGTTTCTTTAAAAGTCGGTAAGGGCGGCTCACGT
>CAZDLS010000146.1:0-3078 GCA_964506425.1 uncultured Planctomycetia bacterium
ACCTGCAGGAGAGCGTGGAGGAGCTGCCGACGCTGCTGGGCAAGCAGATGGACAAGGGCTCTCAGTCGAAGCTCCTGAACCAGGTGGCCGAACGCCTGAAGGCACTCATCGGCGACTCCGAGGGCATCGACCTCGAAAAGATGCTCGAGGACGCGCTCGGCGAGAACCCGACGATCAAAGAGATCCAGTCGAAGACAGAGGCCATCCAGGGCGTCATCAAGTTCCTGGGTCAGTTGTTCGAGGCCAAGCTCGGCGGTCTGGACACGCCGGTCGTCTCGACGTCGCTGGCCCCGGGCAGCGTCAAGTTCCGCATCGCCGTGGCCAACCCGTCGAGCACCAAGGTGCAGACGGTGCCGGTGCAGGTGTACCTGCCGGCGGAGGTCAAGCCCGGCGACATCATGGACCTGGCGGGCCTGAGCCTCGAGTACGACTCCCAGAAGTCCATCTACTACGTCCATTCGGATGTGGAGTTGGCGCCGCTCGAGTCGCGCCTCTTTGAGGTCGAGGTGGAGGATATCTGGTTCGTCGACGAGAAGGAGGTCGCGAGCCTGAAGCACCAGATGAATATCGCCATCGAACGCCTCGAGAATACGGATTACCTCGATGCGGCCCGCATTATCGGCGCCAGCATCACCGAGCGCCTGGCCGGCGTCCTCAAGAGCCAGTCGGCCGACGAGACGCTGAGCCGCGAACGGCATATCGGCCAGTACCGCACGAACATGCAGGAGATCGAGAAGGCCAAGGAAGACCTCCAGCGCATCGAGAAGCTCCTCGTGCAGGCCGGCGCAAGGCCGGAGCCGGCGATGCTCGAGAAGGTGAAGGTGACGGGGCAGGTGCCCAACCGCCGCGCGACGTGGCTCGTCATCTTCGTGATCCTCATTTTCATCGCGCTGTTGGCGGCCGTCTTCTTCTTCACATGGAACAGCCAGGTGCGCCTGACCGAGCGGCTGATCGTGGGCGCGCGCAAGGAGGCCTTTGACAAGCCCAAGCCCTTCAAGACCGAGGAAGGTGAAAAGAAAGAATAGATGATAAAGGCGCAGTCCCCGGACACATGAGCCCCGCACTTTCTCACAAGCGACGCAGGAACCGAGAGGGTGCGGGGTTTTCTCATCTTTTTAAAGGAGTTTAATAATAGACCATGGCAACCATCGACGTGTTGATCGCGACGCCGCAGGGCGTCATCTTCGAGGGCCGGGCCGCCAGCGCCCTGTTGCCCGGCGAGTGGGGGGTCTTTGAGGTCCTGCCGTATCACAAACCGTTACTGAGCCGTTTGATTAGTGGTATAATAGTCGTCGACCAGAAGCGTCTGGAGATCATCAAGGGCGTCGTGCAGGTGCGGGGGAACAAGGTCACCGCCATCGTCGAGACGCCCTAGGGGGGGTTCATGTCGCGCAACGCCGCGCTCGTCCTTATATTCAGCCTGTGCATCATGGGTCCCGTCGCCGTGCTGATGGCGAGCTCCTTTGCCAGCATCATGGCCCTGGGCCGCAACCCGTCGGCCACCCCGAAGATCTTCACGGCCATGGTGATCGCCATGGTCTTTGCGCTGGCGGTCTCCGTGGTCGCCATGATGATCGTCTTTCAGCTTTTTAGCGAGGGGCCGGGCGCTTAGGGGGTTCGGCCCCGAGGGGGCCGGGCACGTAAAGGCCCGCCAGGAGATGTCCTATGTTTTGGATCCAGATCATCGTCATCCAGGTCCTCATCTTCGGGGCGCTCATCTATGCGCTGCGGCAGGTCCTGACGAAGAACATCAGCCATGCCACGACGCACCTGGATGAGCTGAGCGCCGATTTCATCCGGCGCGAAGAGGAGCTCCGGCGCAAGCAGGAGGAGGCCGACCGCTACCACAAAGAAGTCATGGACAAGGCCCAGGCGGACGCGGACCGGACGCGTCATGAGATGGAGCAAAAGACGCAGGAACAGATGGACACGTTGCTGGCCGAGGCCCGCGCCCAGGGCGAGGCGATCGTGGTCAAGGCCGAGAAGACCAAGGACGTCATCACCGCGGAGCTGCGGCGCACGGTCGAGGCCCGGTTGTCCGAGCGCCTGGGAGAGTGTTTTGTCGCGGCCCTGCCGCCCCATGCCCGCGAGGCCCTCCATAACCTCTGGGTCGAGGACCTCCTGCGCGGCGCTTTGGGCGATTTTTCGACGATGCGCCTGCCCGAGGACGCGGCCGAGGTCCGGCTCGTGAGCGCGTACCCCTTGTCCGGAGACCAGAGGGCGGCGCTCGAAAAGAAAATCAAGGACACGTTCCATAAGAAGCTGACCCTTTGTGAGGAGGTGGATGCCGCCCTGGTCGGCGGCGTCCTCCTCGAGATCGGCAGCCTCGTCTTGGACGGGAGCGTGCGCAACAAGATCCAGCAGGTCATCCATGAATCCGTCTGATCATCCGGTATCCGTGCCTGCCTCCGAGGCTTCCCGCGCGGGCTTTGACGTGCGCGAGATCGGTGTCATCAAATCCGTGCGCGAGTTCATCATCGAAGCCACAGGCATGCCTTCTTGTGTCAACGGCCAGCTCGTGAATTTCCAGGATGGTTCCAAGGGCATGGTGATGGGGTTCAAGGAGCACAACGTCCATATCCTGGCCTTGGGGTCCCACGCCAAGATCCAGGCCGGTGACCGCGTGCACAACCGGGGCGAGCAGCTGTGGCTTCCCGTCGGCGAGAAGTTCGTGGGGCGGCTCGTCTCGGCCCTGGCGGAGCCGATGGACGGCCTCGGGCCCATCGAGCCCGACGACCGCTTCTCCCTTTTCAGGGACGCGCCGGGCGTCATGGACCGCCTTCCCGTGGACCAGACGCTCGAGACGGGGACGAAGCTTTTGGACGCCGTCATCCCGATCGCCAAGGGCCAGAGGCAGCTCTTGATCGGCGACCGGCTGACGGGCAAGACGAGCGTCGCTTTGGACTGCATCCTGAACCAGAAGGGCAAGGGGGTCATCTGCATCTACTGCTGCATCGGCAAGACCTATTCGAGCCTCATCAAGGTCATGAACCTCTTGAACGAACGCGAGGCGATGGAGCACACCATCGTCGTCAGCGGTGTCGCGTCCGTGCCGGCGGGCGAGCAGTTCCTGGCCCC
>CAZDLS010000147.1:0-3073 GCA_964506425.1 uncultured Planctomycetia bacterium
AGGAGCTCCAGAAGTGGCAGGAGCAGCTCTTTGAACTGGCGGACAAGCAAGTGTATGTGAAGCGGTGAGCGCCTCGGACAGGACCCGCCGCGCCAGGTGACGACGGACCATGAGCTATTATAAGGTAATAGGATTCCAGAAAGAGCCGTTTTCGACGAGCCCGGACCCGGAGTTCTTCTACGAGTCGAGGGCCCACGAGGCGGCCCTGACCAACCTCCTGATCGAACTCAGGCTGCGCCGGGGCCTGAGCGTGGTCTTGGGCGACGTCGGGACGGGCAAGACGACTTTGTCGCGCAAGCTGATCCAGTTGCTGAGGTCCAAAGACGACTTCGTCTTTAATATCATCCTGGACCCCGCGTTCGATTCGGCGGACCTCTTCCTGACCAAGATCGCGCGCAACTTTGAGCTGAACCTGTCGCCGGCCGGCACCATGGTCGATATCCAGGAGGCGCTGGAGCGCTTCCTGTACCGCAAGGGGGTGGAGGAGGGGCGCACGGTCGTCCTCATCGTGGACGAGGCGCAGAAGCTCAACGACGCGACGCTCGAGGCCATGCGGGTCCTTCTGAACTACGAGACGAACGAGTTCAAGCTCCTCCAGCTGATATTGCTGGGGCAGCTCGAGCTCTACGGCAAGATCGCGGCGATGCCCAACTTCCTGGACCGGATCAGTTTCAAGTACACGCTGAACCCGCTCGACGAAGACGAGACCCGGCGCCTCATCGAATTCCGCATCCGCCAGGCGGGCTACACCTCCCGGATGTTCCTCTTTCTGGACGGGGCGATCCATGAGATCCACCAGTATACCAAGGGTTATCCGCGGCAGATCGCGATGGTCTGCCATAAGGCGCTCAAGGCGCTCGTCATCAAGCGCAAGAGCGTGATCGACGAGTCGCTGATCAGGGAGATCCTGAGCGAAGAGGAGAAGAAAGGGTGGTCGAGGACAGATCCTCCCCTACTCCAGAGAAGCAGCTCCTGAAGCTGATCGAGGAGCCCAAGGGTCCTGCGGCGGCTGCGCAGCGGCCGCGGCGCCGCGGTCCGTCTTTTTCCTTCGGCGCCCTGCGTTCCCGGTTTGCCTTTTGGCGCAAGGGCGTGGGCCAGGCGTTCGGCGGCGGGATGACGCTGAGCATCAAGAGGGTGAACGCGTTGTTGCTGGTCAGCGCCCTCGTCTCGGGCGCCTTTTTCATCACGAGTTCCGTCGTGTTGGCGAACCGTCTCTCCGAGCTGCCGAACTTCTCCTTTGCGCCGCCCGATCGGCCGGCCGGGTCCAAATTCGTGCTGCCGACGCGCGTCCAGCCGGTCGAGACGTATGCCCAGATGGCGCGTTCGCGGGACATCTTCCAGCTCGGCGCCCTACCGGTGCCGCCGTCGCGGGACTTTTCAGCCCCGTCCGAGGAAGCGTCTTTGAGGGAGCGCCAGGCGGTGCTCATGGCCCGTTATCGCCTCGTCGGTATCTCCTGGGCGGATGATCCGGACGCCATGATCGAGAACAAGGACCACGGCAAGACCTTTTTCATCAAGCGCGGGCACCTCGTGGACGGTATCCGCGTGGAGGCGATCTACAAGGATCGCGTGATCCTCAGGGACGGCGACGTGGAGGTCGAACTGCGGTGAGACGGTTTTTTCTGATGATAGGGGTGGTCTTTGTCCTGGGGGCGGTCCCGATCCCGGCACAGGAGGCGTTCGTGGCGAGCAAGCCGCCGGCGGATGCCGCACAGGCGGGGGCGCCCATCGCATTGCTGCCGGGCGGCATGAAGGGGTTCATCTCGCTCGACCTGCGCGGCATCGACGTGGTGGACGCCCTCAAATATCTGGCCACCAAGGCCGACCTCGATATCGTGACGACGAAAAGCGTCGCCGGCCGCGTGACCCTGATGGTGGAGGACGTGGCGGTGCAGGATGTCTTTGACGTCATGCTGCGCAGCAATGATCTGGCCTATGACAAGACCGGCGACATCTACAGCGTCATGACGCAGGAGGAGTACGTGGCCTTGTACGGCAGGCCGTTCGCCGATACGCGCATCGTGGAGACGCTGCGTCTCAAATACACCATTCCCGAACAGGCCTTTTCGCTCCTCGACATGATCAAGAGCGATATCGGCCGCGTCCTGGTCGACGCGGAGTCCGGCAGCGTCCTCATCATCGATATACCGGACAAGATCGCGGAGATGCGCGCGGCCCTGGAGCGTTTCGAGCTCAGGAACGAGATCCGGATATTCCCGCTGCAATACGCCAAGGCCAAGGACGTGGAGGAGCAGCTCAAGACCCAGCTTGATAATAAGAACGTCGGGCTGATCAAGGCCGATGAGCGCGGCAACCAGGTGATGGTCCAGACGTTCCCGGAGCGCATGAAGGAGGTCGAGCGGCTCATCCGGGAGCTGGATAGCAAGACGCGCGAGGTGATGATCGAGACGACCATCATCAAGATCAAGCTTTTGGACGAAAACACCAAAGGGGTGGAGTGGGAGGGGCTCTTTGACACGGGCCGCGAGAAGGGGCTTATCTATATGGGCTCTACCCCCTTCGCGACGGTCAACCCGTCCACGACCGCCGGCGAGTTCGCCACGCGCAAGGATACCTGGTACTATACCGCGGACGAGAACGTCGGCTCTTACCCCTTCAGCGGCACGACCTCGAACCTGAGCTCGAGCACCAAGACGACGGGATTAGAGGAGCTCCATGTGGGGATGGTGGCGGCCCAGGACTTCGATTTCCTGTTCAAGTACGCCCAGTCCCTGGGATCGACGCGGATCCTCGCCAACCCCAAGCTCATGGTGACGAACAACCAGGAGTCGCGCATCCACGTGGGCGAGAGGCAGGCCTACGTGACGACGACCACGACGACCGGCCAGGTCTCCAACACCGTGGCCGAGGACGTGACCTTTGTGGACGTGGGGATCCAGCTGTCCGTCACGCCTGAGATCAACACCGACGGTTACGTCACCATGAAGGTCAAGGCGGAGATCAGCAGCGTGACCTCGACCTTGATCACGCCGACCGAGAACAAGATCCCCATCATCGATACGTCGCTGGCGGAGACGACGGTCATGGTCAAGGAGGGGACGACGATCGTCCT
>CAZDLS010000148.1:0-1491 GCA_964506425.1 uncultured Planctomycetia bacterium
GTCGGGTGTCGTGCCGCCGGTACCGATAAGCGAGATCGTCCTGGGGGTGGTGCCGACGGTGACGTAGTCAAAAACGGGCATGCGGTCTGCGACGGACTGGCCCAGGACCGCCTCGCCGGTGACGCCGTCCGCCCCGCGAGGATACAGGGACGCGAGCGTGGCCTTGAACGGCTCGGAGGGGAGCGTGCCGAAAGACCGGTCAAGGACCGTCGCTTCGGTCGGGACGACCTGGCGGGAGAGGACCTTCGGGCCTTCGGTCATGATAACGACCTTCGCGGGTTGACCGTTAAAGGTAACGGGCTCTATCTGTGCCCTGATGCCGGTGTCGGCGCCGCCGGTGAGGTCGCCGGCCTTGAAAGCGGCGACGAACACATCGAGATCCGTGAACTGACGGACCGCGCCGGCCGCGTCCGCGCTGCGCACCGCCGTTCCGTTGAACTCGAAATATGCCGCGGCGAGGGTCCTGGCCTTGATGTGGCCGGGTTCCACATCGCCTTTTTCCTGGGAGATGGCCTCGATACGGCCTTCGTGCTCATTTCTCATGACTACGAAACGGGCGCTCTTGCCGCTTATCGTGCCCGTGCCCTTCTCTTCCATCGTGATGCCGCTGTTGACGCCTTCCGCCGCTACCGTGTCCGCTTTCAAAGCCCTGTAAAGGGTCTCATAATCGTCAAAGGACCGTATCCTGCCCATCGCGTCCGCTATGCTGGGCCTGCCGTTGATGAGGCTGAGGATGTGCTCTTCCTGGACCGCGCCTTTGAATATGCTGTCGGTCGACAGGTCCACAAGGGAGACGACTTCGAACTTGGCATCATTGCCCCTTTCAAGGACCACGACCTTGACCGTATTATCATCGGCGGGGAAGAAGAAGCTTCCTCTCATGCCGGTGTGCGTGCCTTTCGCCAGGGCATTGTTCTTCAAGGCAGCGATGAGCGCGTCGCGGGAGGCGAACCTTCTGGCAACGCCGTTTTCGTCGATGACGATGGGCTGCTCGTTCGTCTTGAAGACCGAGGCCGACAGGATACGGCCCTTGAAACGAACGTTTGGCTCCGGTTCGGTGCGGGAGACGACCTCGATCTTTGTCTCGTCATCGTGCCTAAGCTCCACGACCTTCACGTGCTTGTCGCCGTAATCCGCATAGAAAGGATCTACGAGCCTGACGCCCGTGTCCTTGCCGGTCAATAGATCATCCTTCCCTAAAGCCTCCACCAGCTTGCCCAAGGTCTCAAACCCTCTAACGGTACCGTTTGAATCCGCGATGGAGAATACCTTGTCAGAAACTGTAAAGAGACTCGTCGTCAGCGCCTCTCCCTTGAAGAGCGAGCCCTCCTCCATCTCTTTGCCGCGGGATACGACGGCGACCTTGCCTTCGTTGTCCGTTGTCAAGGTGATGATCTTCACGGGCTTGCCGCCATACGTGGCGTCAAAGAAGGTACGCAGCCTCATGCCCGTGTCCTCGCCCGCCGCCAGGCCGTTCACCGTCTCGAGGGC
>CAZDLS010000148.1:1501-3071 GCA_964506425.1 uncultured Planctomycetia bacterium
CGGCGAGGTCCTTGAACTCCACGATCTTCTGCACGGAGACCGTCTGCGGTTCGCCGGCGGCGGCCCACACATCCTTCTCTTCGATCGTATCCGGCAGGACGATCGTGGGCTTTTCTTTCAGATCGTCCATGATGGTCGTTGCCAGGATCTTTCCCTTGAAGAGCTTGCCCGGCTCCCTGTCTTTGAGCGAGATCAACTCGAGTTTGACCTGGGCGTTGTCGTCCGTCCAGTCCTTGACCACGACCACGATGACTGGCTCGGACCCGTAGTACCCCTGGAAGGACCTGGTGGTCACATTCTGAGCGGGGACGGTCGTCACCGCGGTGCCGGCCTTAAGGGCCGCGACGAGATCCTCAAGGCTGTCGAATTGTGCGACCTTCTGTTCCTGTGTGCCGGTCTTGAACTCCGGCAGCGCGATGCTCGGCTGTTCTTTTTTGGTGGGATCAAAAGTCGTCATAGCGAGCACCCGGCCTTTTAGGAACATGCCCGGATCCTTCTTGTCGAGAGCAATGATCTCGAGCTTGACCTGGTCCACGTCTCCGGCCTTGTTCTTGGACCTCAGGACGGTCACATTGACCGGGACGTCGTTGCCCGCCGGGACCTTGCCGTATTTGCCGACAAATGATTCAATGGTCATATTGAGATCGGGCATGCTGGTGGTAAAGTCATTGTTCTCAAGGGCCGCGCGCAGGGCCGGCAGATCATTAAATTGGACGAGCTTATGCTGCTGCGTGCCAGGGATAACCTCGGGCAGGGCGATGGTCGGGTACTCTCGGTTGGGTTCAGGCTTGCTGGGGTCCTTGCTGGGATCATAGACGTTGTTGACAAGGACCTTGCCTTTGGAGAACCTATCGGGCTCCCTCTCAGTGAGAGAAATGATCTCGAGCTTGACCTGGTTTATGACGCCCGCTTCGTTCCTGGACTGCAGGACCATCACGTTGACCGGGACATCGTTGCCCGCTCGGTCCTTGCCGTATTTGCCCCGGAAGGACTCGGCGGTCATGTTGAGGAACGTGGCGTTGGCGGTGAAATCATTGTTCTTAAAGGCCGCGTGCAGATCCGCCAGGCGCTCGAACTGGACGATCTGATGCTCCTGCGTGCCCGGAACAACCTCGGGCAGGGCGATGCTCGGCTTCTCGTTCTCGGCGGCGTTGAAGACAATGGTGGCCAACGACTTGCCCTTGAAGAGCTGGTCCGCCTCGCCTTCGGTCGCAGAAACGACCTCCACCTTGACGAGCGTGTCGCTCTTCCAGTCCGGACTCTTCCCTTTCAGGACCGTGACGTTGACCGGGACATCGTTGCCCGCCGAGTCCTTGCCGTACTTTCCGAAGAAGGATTCGGCGGTCATGTCAAGGAGCGTGGCGTTGACGGTAAAGTCGTTGTTTTCCAGTGCCGCGCGCAGGGCCGCCAGGTCCTTGAACTCGGCGATCCTGTGCTCCTGCGTGCCGGGGACGGCCGCGGGCAGGGCGATGGTCGCTGTTTCGTCTTCGGCGAGATTGAAGACGGTCGTGGAGAGAAACTTTCCTTTAAAGAAGACGGTCGGGTCGGTCTCGGTGGTAGAGACCAGATC
>CAZDLS010000149.1:0-2997 GCA_964506425.1 uncultured Planctomycetia bacterium
CGAGCACCGGGTCCAGGGCGCCAAAGAACTTGACGTCGATCTTGCGGGCCGCCATGATCCGGGCCGCCTCGTGGGCGGTCGGACCGCTGCCGGCGATCAGGACCGTGTGGGCGATCGGCAGGCGCTCCATGATGAACTTGACCTCAGGCAGGCCGTTCAGGCCCACGACCCCCTCTTTCTGGATCCCTTTAAGAGAAGGCAGGGCGACGCGCCGGCCGGAGGCGATCACCAGGTCGTCAAAGTCCAAGGACTCTTTGTCTTTGAAGTGGAGGCGCCGGCGGTGCACGCTCACCTCGACGACCTTCTTGCCGTTCAACAGCTCCAGCCGGAAGTTCGTGTAAAAATCCTTGCCGCGGAAGACGAGGTCGTTCTCTCTCACGCTGCCGTCGAGGAATTTGAGGACGCGGGGCCGTTCATAGCCCAAGAACGGCTCATCCGAAACGAGGATGATACGGGCGTCCTTGTCCCTCTCGCGCAAGGCCTGGGCCGCGCTCGTCCCTGCGGCGGAATTTCCGATGATGACGATCTGGCGCATCTTTCAGGCTCCTATCCCGTCCAGGATCTCGGGCACGGCACGATACCAGCCGATAGGCATGAGGTGGACCCCCTGGCCCATCGGCGCGAACCTCTTGATCAAGTCGCAGGCGAGCTTCACGGAGGCCGGCTTCCATTCCGGCGCGCCGGCGAGGCCGCGGACCATCGCCTCGGGGATATGGACGCCGGGCACGTGGTCGTTCATGTGAAGGGCCATCTTCTGTGAACGCAGCACCACGATCCCGACGAGGATCCGCGCCTTGAGGGGCGCGACCGCCCTGAAAAACCGCTCTGCGGTCTTCTCGTCGAAGAGGGCCTGCGTCTGAAAAAACGCCGCGCCGGCCTCCAGCTTCTTTTCCATCTTGATGAGCTCCGGCTCCAGGGGATCGGCGCCGGGGTTGACGACCGCGCCCACGCAGAACCGGGGCGCAGCGCCGGCGAGCCGGCGGCCGGCCATGTCCGTGCCCTGCTCGAGCCCGCGGGCCGCCGCGATCAGCTGGACCGCGTCCAGGTCAAAAACGGGCTTGGACTCGGGGTGGTCGCCGAGGACCGGATGGTCTCCGGTCAACGCAAGGATGTTCTCGATGCCGAAGCTCGCCGCGGCCAAGAGGTCCGCCTGCAGGGCGAGGCGGTTGCGGTCGCGGCACGTCATCTGCAGGACCGTCTCGATGCCCGCGGCCTTCATCTGCACGGCCGCGGCCAGCGCGCTCAGGCGCATCACCGAGCTCTGCAGGTCCGTCACGTTGACGGCATCGACGCGTTCTTTAAAAGAAACGACCTGCTCTAAGACCGGCGCGAACGACACGCCCTTGGGGGGCGCCGCCTCGACGGTCAATACCCGTTCTCCGGAGAGCAATTTATCCTTAAACGACATCGCGCAAAATTCTGGGACACTCTTTGTAACCCTTTATTTCGCAAAAGGTTACGTTTTTATTTCTCAAACAACAAATGGAAAAAGTCATTTATATCCTATTGCTAAAAAAGAAGTTATGAGGAGTGTCCCCTTCGTACCCCAATGGGGGCGCGGGGGGCCAGAACGACCCCGCCGGGTACGGGCGTGATCCAGGCGGCGCGCCGGGAGGCGCTCTCAAAGACCACGTCGCCGACGATCCCCGAGGCGCAGCGGTTGATGCCCACGTCCAGGACGGCCGCGCCCTCCTTGATCCACTCCCCCTTGATCAGCCCGGCGCGGCCCACGGCCACGATCAGGACGTCGGCCCGGCCCGCGTGCTCTTCAAGGCGGCCGGCCTCAAAGGTCGCGATGTGGCAGACCGTCGTTGTGGCAAACTCCTTCAACAGCATCATCGCAAGGGGCTTGCCCACGGTCTCCGAGTGGCCGACGACCACGGCCTCCCTGCCGCGCAGCGGGACCTCGTAATCCTTCAATATCTCCATGCACGCCGCGGCCGTGCACGGCACGACCGGTCCCGAACCCAAAACGACCCCGCCCAGGTGCAGAGGGTGGACACCCTCGGCGTCTTTTTCAGGCGCGATGACGCAGCGCAGGGACGACGCACACAGCCCGGCGGGCAGAGGCATCTGCAGGACGATCCCCGTCGTCGCGGCGTCCTTGTTGAAGCCGACGATGACGTCCGCCGCCTCTTTCTGCGTCACGGCCTGCGGCAAGACCTCAAGGTGATAGGCGATCCCCAGCTCCTCGGCCAGCTTCGCCTGGGCCTTGAGGTGCACGCACGTCGCCGGCGTCTGCCCGACGCTGATGCCCACGAGGCGCGGGGGCCCCTTCTTCAGGCCCGCGACCGCCTTGTTGATGTCCGCGTTGATGCGCCCCGCGACCTTCTTACCGTCCAAGAGAATAGCCAAGGGCTGCCTCCGTCTTGCGCCGCTGTGCCCGCACCCGCGGTACGGCTCTTTTAAGTCTTGCGAGATCCTTGCGGAACCGCTTCGCCGGTCCCTTTTCCCTCTTCAGGTTGACCGCCGCATAGACGAGGCCGGCCAAGAAGGCCGTCTGCGCCAGAAGCGCCGCCAGCCCCGCGTCCGACCTCAAGCTCTTGTTCCCCTTGCGAAAGACGATGGCCGCGTCGTCGCACAGGAGGCGCGCCGCCTGGGCGACCTTAAGCGGCACGGCGATGGCCCGCCGCATGTCCTGCGCGCGATAGGCCGCGATGTCCTCGTCGATAAGACGCATGCACAACGCGCGGCCGCGGCCGGCGCGCACACGGATGCCGCGCATGACCTTGGCGACGGCCTTGTACGCCGGCTTACCTGACGTGTAGGCCGCCGCCATCTCGATGAGCGCCGCGCTCTGGGCGGCCGCCAGGGCCGCCACCGCCCCGCCGCCCGGCGCCGGCGTCCTCGCCGCGCAATCCTTCAACAAGCGTTTTACGGAACCTTGAACGTAACGCATATACCGTATGTGAGACTACCAGTGAGACTACCAGCCAGAGTCATTGTCTCATTTTTGAACCGCAAATTTGAGACAAAGAGCCTGGCTGTTTGTCTCAC
>CAZDLS010000150.1:0-2964 GCA_964506425.1 uncultured Planctomycetia bacterium
CCCGCGCGCGAAACTCTCAACGTCCCTGACACTCCTGCGGTAACCCGACTGCCCTTTCCTGGTGGCCACAAGCGGGATCAACCGATCCTGCACGTCCGTCGCTATTTTTTTCAGGTACGCCGCCAACAGCACATAAGCCTCTCTCACTTCTTCCTGCCTGATATTCAACATCCCTCTTTGGCCATACCTGTCGATCTGCCTTATGACTTCATGAAGCTTTCGATAGGAGACCGAGCGCTTTGTCAGGGCGATCTTCTCGGCCGTCGAAGCGCTCGGCCTACCGACGTCGCTATAGAACAGACTATAGTCCAAATAGGCCAGATAATCGTTCGCGGGCAACAGGTGGACGATCGCCCGCTTGTCGACGCGCGCCGGCCAGGGGAGCGGATCCCCGAGGGGTGAGGAGGCGCAGGCGGCAAGGGCAGGCCGGCGGCTTTGAGGCGGATCGTCGCCGCGCGCCTCTTGCCGATGGGCCTCTTGAAGCTTAAGACGGGTCTTCTCGGCTATCTTGCGGACACGCTCCCCGCTGAGCCCATACCGTCTTGCGATGCGCTTGAGTGTGCGGCCGACCGCCAGCCGCAGCCAGCTTATCCGCCGGTCCCGCGGGTTGGGTTCGACTTTTGACAACAGTTCTTTCAGGAACCGGCTTCTCTCCCTGACGGCCGCGATCTCGTCGGGCCTCTTTACCCTGGGATCGCCGGCGACGGTATAAAGGTTGGATGAATCGGGATCGGGACCCAGGGGGCAATCAAGGGACCGCTTCCAACTCTCCCGCACGATCGCGCAGGCCTCCTCTTTCAGCGCCCACTTCACATACTGGGACCCATATGTCGTAAAGGTATACCCGGTCGAGGGATCATAGAGCTCGGCGGCGCGCAACAACCCTGCGTAACGCAAACCTGCGCCGCTCATGGCGGCGGCGCGCAACCTCCCCATATTTGCCTTGAGCAACGGATGACTTTTGTAATGAAGCTCCCGTATCCAATAACCGATCAGCCTCCGGTTCGCCCAGATGAGGAAATCACGCGCGGCCGCATTGCGGTTTTGGACCTCGCGGGCAACGGCAGCCGTCTCCTCAAACGTCAGCATGCGCGGCTGATGCTTCTTCCTCTGGAATGAGCCGTTGTTTTTCACGAAGAAGTCCGGCGCGATTGCAAAAAGGCGACACCGATCCTCAGGATGTGCATCGTGAGCCTGCCAATCCCCTCCCTTTTTCTGGAAACCCCCATTGAGAGGCTCATATCCTGCCGCCCTGACGGCATCCGGCCACCTCCCATAAACGCTGCCCACCGCCGTAACGACAAAGCCATATCCTGCCGACACCCAATCATCATGCCTCCGGAGCTCCCCGACACCCGGCAACCCACTCTTCAACACGGCACACACGCGCTCAGGCGTCCATCTGACCCGTTTTTCTTCCTTTTCAATTTCTCTCAACGCACACCCTGCCTGATCGAAGATCGGAGCGATGAGCGCGATTTTTTCGTTATTCAACCGGATGCCCCGCCTCCGGCGACCAGTCTGACTATCCAACAAAAGCCCCAATGCCCCGGCGCTCCCGACTCCCTCCTCGCGCTGCCACGACGATGAAAGGGGTGCCGCTGAAGAGGCGATTGGAGAACTGATGCCTTGGCGGCCGACGACGATGCCCTTATACAGCGTAAAGAGATATGTCGCGTCGGACAGGAGGGCGATCTTGTCTATTCTCAGACTGCGTGAACGTGTGGCCGGACCGGACAAGACGCTGATGCCCTTATCTCTCATACCGATAAGGTCATCTTCCAGTGCGTTCCAACGGCGGAATCCCTCCCGGGGATCCTGCGTCTTACGCGGATCCACCAGGGCGACGACTTGCACATCGAGATCCGACTTCTCGGAGAGCATCACCTCGACAAAACTGCCTATAATATCAACGGCGAGATCCTGGACGTCCCTGTAAGGCCTCATCGCCTCGCACAGGGCGCTCTGCCAACCCTGTAATTTTTCCCTCAGCTTTGCCGAACCTATGGGCAACACGGGATCGCCGTGCCGGTTCACCAGCCCGCGCCGGCTGACCACGCGATGCTGCGCTTTCGTTAGCTCTGCGGCCGGCGAGGAAACGGTATTCTTGCCGTTGGCGCCGGGCTCTTCGCGATGTTCGGAGAGGTCGTGAAGAAAGGTCGAATAGTCATCGTCGGGCTGGACAGGCGTTTCGTCTTCCCTGGGCGCCAACCGATACGGCGTGGCGCGGCCTTCGAGCATGACGAAGACCTCCTGGGCCGCCTTCGGCAACGAATAATCCTTCGCTTGAACGATCCTGCGGACCTCTTTGCTGATCAGGCCGTTGGTGTAGCCGGCCGGGTCCGTGAGGCACCGATGACGCAGGAGAAGCCCGAGCGCCGCCGTGTATCCGCTAAGGCGCATCACGGAAGCAAGAAGCTCTCCCACGTTACTCCGCAGGCGTTCCAGATCGCGGCCCTGCCAGGCGTTGATCGTTATCAGCACGGCCTTGCGCACCCGGCTAACCATCCCCAAAAACGCAGGGGAGATATCGACCGGCGCTGCCGTCGCCGCCGGCTTGGCTTTTTGAAAAGCGATGTATCTCTTTAAATACACACTCAGGTAACGATAGGCCTCGTTGCGGCGCGCATCCGAGACAGCCGTCTGCAGCTTGCCAAGCAGATACACGATGTTCTTCTCGATGGTGGCCTTTTCGCCCTCGATGTGGTACTGCTCTTTCAGGTCCATGACCGTCCGGCCGATCTCCATGATCCAGTTGTAGGTGGCGAAGAAGGCCGCACAGGTGAACATCTCCCCGGAGAGCTTGCGCAGAGCATCAAACAAGGCCGCCTTATCCCCGTCCCCTTGATACCCAGCGAAGGCCTTGGACGCCTCATAGGTGAAGATCCACCTCGCCAGCAATTGCGGGTTCCTCCCTTCCAGGGGGTCGTCGAACGGATGCTCGATGGCCATTCTGAACAAACT
>CAZDLS010000151.1:0-2941 GCA_964506425.1 uncultured Planctomycetia bacterium
GGGGCTGGCTGTCTTTTGTTTCACCAAGGTCTTTTCTAAGAAAGTCATCCGGTGAGGTCCTCATGAAGAGATTCGGCAAGAGATGCGGCCTGTTTTTGATACCCTTCCTGTTCCTGACCCAGCTGTGCGGCTGTATCTTCCTGATCGCGGCCGGCGCCGGCGCGGTCGGCGGATACGCCATCACGCGCGATACCATCCAAGGCGAATATGACGCCGGCAAGGACGATGCCTACCGGGCGGCTGTCGAGGTGTGCGGGATGCTGGGCACGGTCATGGCCAAGAGCGCCTCGGAGGGTTCGGTCGAGGCGACGGTCGATCAGGCCAATGTGGCCGTCACGATAACGCCGCTGACGCAGGAGGCCATCCGCATCAAGGTGAAGGCGCGCCGGGGCATCTTTCCGCGCCTGGGCACCGCGGAGCGGGTATTCGTGAAGATCGTTGCGCAGTTGATGTAGCGCGCCTGCCTGGATTTTTCCATGGACATAATTTCTTTTTTACGAAGGCGTCCTTTCCGGGTGCCGGGCGTCCCTTGCCGGGCGCTGGGCATCTTCTGCCTGGCGTTGGTCCTGGCCGCCTGCTCCGGAGACACCTCCGGTGTCAGCCGCGTCGTCAAGATCGTGGACGGCGATACGGCCGTGCTGTCAGGCGGCCGGCAGGTGCGCTATATCGGTATTGACACGCCCGAGACGCGGCGCCGGCGCGCAGGCGCCTGGGAGGAGGTCAACGAGCCTTTCAGCGCTGAGGCGTGCCGGGCGAATGAAGAGCTGGTCTTGGGCCGGCCGGTGCGGCTCGAATACGATGTGGAGCGCCGCGACACCTACGGCCGGCTCCTGGCATATCTGTGGGTGGGGGAGACGGGGCAAGAAGTCATGGTACAGGAGGAGCTCCTGCGACGCGGGCTGGCCCTGCTTTATACCTTTCCGCCGAACGTCAAGCACGTGGACCGGTTCAAGGCGGCCCAGGATGAGGCGCGGCGCGCGAAGAAGGGGTTGTGGTCGCAGGACATGGTCATCTCCGCCCGGCAGGCGGCGGACCATATCGGCCAGCGCAAGATGGTCAGGGGGGTCGTCAGGCGCGTGGACGTCGCCCCCCAGGTCCTATGGCTCGTCCTGGACGGCCTGCGCATCGTCGTCTTCAGCAAGGACATGGATCAGTTTCTCAGGGAGGGTATCCATCCGGAGAGGGATTATACGGGCAAGGACGTGCGCGCCTTCGGCCTCATCAAGACGTACAGAGGCGCCGTCGAGATGATCGTGTCTCATCCGTGGCAGATCGATGTCGTCTGAGGCCTGAAGAGAGCGCTGGGATACTAAGTCTTCAATTGTTTTTTGGCGGCGGGATGTTCTTTTCGACGAAGACGGCGATCTGCCTGCGCGAGGCGCCGCTGATCTCCAGGAACTCAACGCCTGCCCGGTATTTTTCCGAGAAGACGTCCTTCGTGGACCACGCGACGCGGCCTATGCCGGAGGCGGGGTTGGGCATGTCGTGGAGCTTGATCTGGAAGTAGAGGCAGGTGCCGCGGGGAAGGGGGCTGTCCACCAGGAGACCGGCGCCGCCTTCACTGATGTCGCAGGTGATGCAGCACTGGAAGTTGTCTTCTTTTAGGAAGCGGTATTTGACCGGCGAATAGACCCTGAGCCTGGGCCAACGGCGCCGCTCTTCGATGGGGGTCGTATCTAAAGAAAAAACCACGTCGTCCTCCTCATCGGGGATCCGTGGCTAATAAAACTTTAACATAGAATCCGGTCCTTTTCAAGGGGAGGACGTTGAGGGGTGCGTTTCCTATGTCTATTGTGACGCGGCAGGGCGATAAAGGCAAGACATCATTGTTCCCAAGGGGGGTCGTGGCCAAGGACGACCTGCGTATCGAGCTGGTCGGGACCCTGGATGAGCTGACCTCGTTTTTGGGGGTGGTCCGGAGCCTGGTGTCCGACCGCCGGCTCAAGGGGGAGGTGGCGCAGGTCCAGAAGGAGATCTTTTGGTTGAGCGCCGAGGCGGTGACGCCCCTGGCACAGCTCAAGAGGCTGAGGCGGCGCATCGCGACCGGGGATGTGGCGCGTCTGGAAAAGGCCATCAGGGCTTTAGAGAGGAAGGCAGGCAGGAGGAAGCGGTGTTTTGCGGTCTCCGGCGCGGACGCGATCTGCTCTTTGCTCCACGTCTGTCGGGCGCTCTGCCGCCGGGCTGAGCGTCGCATGATCACGCTGAAAAAAAGAAAGAAGCTGAAAAACGATGCCATCTTCTTATATGTCAACAGGTTATCAGATCTGTTGTTCTTGATGGCGGGCGAGAGGAGCAGGAAAAGATGAGGAGCGGCAAGGCCCTTGTGGAGAACGGCAAGGCCCTGGTGGTCGTGGACGTCCAGAATGACTTCTGTCCGGGAGGCGCCCTGGCCGTTCCCGACGGGTATGCGGTCGTCCCTGTTTTGAACAAATATATCGACGACTTTCGCCGGCGCGGGCTGCCGATCTTTGTCTCGCGCGACTGGCACCCTAAGGTCACCAAACACTTTAAAGAGTATGACGGCACCTGGCCCGCGCACTGTGTCCAGGACACCGAGGGCGCTGCCTTCCATCCCGGCCTGAAGCTTCCCAAGGAGGCCGTGGTCCTCTCCAAGGGCACAGACCCGGACACAGAAGGTTACTCCGTCTTTTCGGCGCGCGACGACAAGGGCGCGGCCTTTGAGACCCTCCTGGCGGCGAGGAGCATCAAACAGCTCACCATCGGCGGCCTGGCCACGGACTATTGCGTGAAAGAGACCGGCCTGGAGGCCTTGGACAAGGGCTACGAGGTCTTCATCCTCGTGGATGCCGTGCGCGGGGTCAACGTGAAGCCCGGCGACGCTGACAAGGCCCTCGCCGAGCTCGCCTCCCGCGGCGCCCACCTACAAAAGTGAGACAAACAGCCAGGCTCTTTGTCTCAAATTCGCGGTTCAAAAATGAGA
>CAZDLS010000152.1:0-2868 GCA_964506425.1 uncultured Planctomycetia bacterium
TCCTGATGGCGCGCGAACCACCTTGAGTCCGGCTCATAGATGAAACCCAACCTTATCGATTTCGGATTAACTTTCTGCCCCATAGCACATCCTTAACGTTTGGCCGCCGCCTTCTTCGCCTTCGCAGGCTTGCGCCTCAGTGAGATCTTCGGCCTCTTCTTCTCTGCCTTCTTCTCCTCGACTACGACCGGCGCCGCCTTGACGGCCTGCCCCGCGGCCGGCATGTCGAGCTCGACCCTGATATGGCTCGTGCGCTTGAGGACCTCCGTCGCCCGGCCGAAGGCCGCGGCGCGGAACCGCTTCCAGCGCGGCCCGTCATCCGCCGTGATGCGCGAGATGATGAGGCTCTCGACATCCAACCCCTTGACCTTGGCGTTGGCGATGGCCGAGGCCAGCACCTTTCCGATATAATACGCGGGCCGCTTGTCGACGAACCGCAGGGTGCTCAAGGCCTCGCCCGCCCGCATGCCGCGGATGAGGTCCACGACCTGGCGGTACTTCTTGCCCGATCCCCGGATAAATCTGGCTTGTGCCTGTGCTAACATTTGATTTTGTCCTATAACGGGTCCCTGTTCCTTGCAAAATCAACCCCGAAGCCTACTGTGAATTTTTCCTGAAAAATTCACAGTGTTCAGGCGAGGGGCAATGCTCTACGTCAGCTCGACGGCCTTCTTGGCCTTGACCCCGCCGTGCTTGCGGAACAGGCGCGTGGGCGCGAACTCGCCCAGCTTGTGGCCGACCATGTTCTCCGTCACGAAGATCGGCACGTGCTTGCGCCCGTCATGGACGGCGATCGTGAAGCCCACGAAGTCCGGCGTTATCGTCGAACGCCGCGACCACGTCTTGATGGGCTGGCGCGAGCCGACCTTGCGCGCGCGGTCGACCTTCTTTTGAAGGTGTCCGTCCACGAACGGACCTTTCTTGATCGAACGGGCCATTTACGCCTTCCTTCTCTTGACGATAAATCTGTCGGAGTATCTCTTGCGGTGCCGGGTCTTCAAGCCCTTGGTGATCTTGCCCCACGGGGTCACCGGGTGGGGATTGCCCTGACCGGCCTTGCCTTCGCCGCCGCCGTGCGGGTGGTCGATCGGGTTCATGGCCACACCCCGGACAGTGGGGCGCACGCCGAGCCAGCGCTTGCGGCCGGCCTTGCCGTACATCTTCGTCTCGTGCTCGACGTTGCCGACCTGGCCGATGGTGGCCAAACACTCCACGCGGATGAGGCGCACCTCGCCGCTGGGCAGGCGCACGTGGGCAAAAGCGCCCTCCTTGGCCGTGATCTGGGCGGCGTTGCCGGCGCTGCGCGCGATCTGGCCGCCGCGCCCTTTCATCAGCTCCACGTTGTGGATGAACGTCCCCAGCGGGATGAACTGGAGCGGCATCGCGTTGCCGGTTTTGATCTCGAGCGTCCCGCCGAGCGAACTGGCCACCTCGTCGCCGACCTTAAGGCCCATCGGGGCAAGTATATAGCGCTTCTCGCCGTCGGCATAACGCAGGAGGACGATCCGACAGGTCCGGTTCGGGTCGTACTCGATCGCGACGACCCGGGCCGTCACGTCGAACTTGTTGCGGGCAAAATCGATGAGGCGGTACTGGCGCTTGTGGCCGCCGCCGATGTGGCGCGTCGTGATGCGGCCCCGGTTGTTGCGGCCCCCCGTCTTTTTCAGCGGCTGCGTCAAGGCGCGCTCCGGACGCTTCTTCGTCAACTCCTTGAAGTCGGAGAGCGTGGTCCAGCGCATCGCGGCGGTCGTCGGTTTATATTTTTTGTTGCCCATGGCGCCTTCCTATTTGATCTCGATCTTCTGGCCTTCTTCCAGCCGCACGTACGCCTTCTTCCAGTCGGGCTGCTTGCCGAGCTGCATGCGCACCCGCCGCATCTTGCCCCGCACCACCAACGTGTTGACGCGGTCCACCCGGACCTTGTAGACGGACTCGACCGCCCGCTTGATGTCGATCTTGGTGGCGTGGCGCGCCACGTAGAACTGATAGCACCCGCCGGCCTCGATACGGCTGCCTTTTTCGGTCTGGATCAACGTCTTGATGATATCGTAAGGATTAAACATCTTTCAGGCGTCGGGTCAGATCCTTCAGGGAATCCCGCGTCATCAGGACGCGCTCGGCATTGACGACATCCAGGGCGTTGAGGGACGCGGGGTCCATCAGGGACACGTGTAAGACATTGCCGGTGGCGCGCCGGATATTGTCCGTGATCGCGTCGATGACGCACAAGAGGCGCGCCCCCTCCGCCTTGAAGGCCTTGAGCGTCTGAACGAACTCCTTGGTCTTAGGCGTCAGCACGTGGAACCGCTCCACCAGCGCCAAGGTCCCGGCCCCTATCTTGGCGTTCAGGCTCGAACGCAGGGCCTCACGGCGGATCTTCTGCGGCAGCGTGTAGCCGAAGTCCCGCGGATGCGGCCCGAAGACGACGCCCCCGTGGCGCCACAAGGGCGACCGGATAGATGCGTGGCGCGCGCGGCCTGTCCCCTTCTGGCGCCAGGGCTTCTTGCCGCCCCCCGAGACCTCCTTGCGGGTCTTGGTCGAGGCCGAGCCCATGCGCGCGTTCGCGCGGTACGCCGTGATCGCCTGGTAGAGGACCGACTTGTTGACCGACCCGTCGAAGACATGGGGGTCGAGCTCGATCTCCTCGACGACCTTGGCCTTCATATCATGCACCGGCAAGACGATCCGCTTCTTCTTTTCCATTGATTTACCCTCTACAGCTATCCCGTAAATCACCCCGCGCCGTCTGCGCAGTTCGCCGAAGGCGAACAAGCGTTTAGACAAGCGGGGTAATATTCCTTATTCCTATGCCTTCCCGTAAATCACCCCGCGCCGTCTGCGCAGTTCGCCGAAGGCGAACAAGCGTTT
>CAZDLS010000153.1:0-2829 GCA_964506425.1 uncultured Planctomycetia bacterium
GGCGCAGAGATCTATCAAAGGTGTTCTGCAGCGTATAGAGGAAGGGATAAAAGACAAAGGGACCCCAGATAAAGAGGTCGGTGACCATTTTCATCGCCGGGTAAGGAAACCGGCCGGGCACGAAGGCCTTCAGGAGGCCGAGGAAACCTGGGACCACGGCTCCTATGACGGCAAAGGTGACGACCTTGTGGGACAGGCGGACCGGCAGCGAAGAACGATCTTCCTCTTTCGATCCGAAGATCTCCGCGACCACCCCGCTCAAAAATCCGATCACGCAGCCAAAGGTGGCCATGCTTACCAATACGGGATGGACCTCGGAATATCCGGCATACCAAAGCAGGGCCCGCGCGCAGGCCCCCCGGCTCGCCAGAAAGAGCGTCAGACCCAATACAGGCGCGAAGACAAAGAAATATCCTCTGTTCTTCTTATAGGTATTTTTCAGGTCCCTACCCAAGTCCTTCATCGAGTCGTGTGTCACCCGGGTGAGCCCGGCCATGCCGAGCGCCACGAGGCAGGCGGCCGCGGTAAACGACTGCAGAACAGAGAGCGCGCCGACCAAGTACGGGCTCCCCAGCGAAGAGATCCACTGCTCACCCCCCCACACGAGCGCGATGAGGCCGGCCGCGCCGGCGATGGAAAGCGCGAACAGGCCGGCATCGCGCCGTGCTGAAAGCGCACCAAAGGCCGACCCTTGCGTCAACGGCGAACGAAACAAGCCCCCTAGGGGCGACGAAGAGGAGCCCCGGAGGGACGAGGAGGGGTCCCGGAGGGGCGAGGAGGAGACGAGGACGAGCGCCCCCCTCTTCTTCCCGCGGACCCCGGCAGGCCGCGCCGGGACGGGCGTGCCGTTCTCTTCCTCGGAGAGGCGGCGGCCGATACGCAGGCTCTTCTGCAGGCGGGCGCGGCCGCCGTTGGCCTCCACAAAATCCGGATACTCCCGTATCAAAGCGCGCGCCAACTGACCCTTAGCATCCTGGGCGATCTTGCCGATGCGGGCGCGGGTGAGGCCGTAGCGCCTCGCCACCCACTCGTGTTCGTGGCCGACCCCCAGCGTCAACCAAACGATCTTCTTATCCCGCCGGCTCGCGGGCAGGGAACACACCAGCCCCTTCATCATGACGCGAATCTCCATGACGCGGATCTCATGGAGTAACGCCTGCTCAACGGGCATCTCGGCCTTTGAATTGTGCAGCCGCTGCAGAAGCGAATACCCCGAGCCATCATCGTCTTTGAACGGTTGGTCCAAGGACCTCGTCCTGTTTTTGCCGAGGATGCGCTTGGCCTCCGCGATCATGCCCCCCCTTATATACCAATAGGCGATGGTGGAGAACTGCAGGCCCCGCGAGGGGGCATAGATCTCGACCGCCCGGGCCAACCCCCCCACCCGTCCTCCCGACCCATACAAGGCGGCATGCCGAATGAGGGACCGGTGGGGGACCAACGCCGGCTCCGCGTTCCTGAGAAATCTCGCGGCGGCGCTTTTCGCCAATTTTCTGTTCGCCCATATCAAGAACTCGTGGGCCGCGGCGTTGCCTCCCTGGACCTGCGCCGACAGCCTGGCCGTCTCGCCAAACCTGAGCAGGCGGAACTGCCGTTTTTTCTTCCTGAAGGAACCGTTGTTACGGATAAAGAAGTCCGGAGCGACCTCAAAGACGGCCTTCCAGTCCTCGTAGCGCGGCTCCCAGGCCGGCATCGTCGCTGTGGCGAACGGAACAGGGACACGTCCGGCGTCCTCGACCGCCCTACGCCAGGAACCGTATAATCTCAGTGCGGCCTTCAGTATGAAGTAATATCCCGCCGCCTCCCAATCGTTGTGACGGGAAAGATCATCCACGCCGGGCAGGCCTCTGTTGATGAGGGTCCGCAGGCGGCCCTTTGTCCAAATGACGGAGCTCCTCGTCTTCTCCCTGCCTGTTATGGGCTCATCCGAATCCGCGAGGGCCGGCTCCAGCACGTCAAAATAGCGCGGCGATATCTTCGTGCCGCGGTTGCGGCTGAGGAGACCCACGAAGGCCAGCGCCGTCGCCTGGCCGCCGCCGTCTTCCGGCTCAGCCGCAGGGACAAAGGCCCCCTTAACCTCCCGGGCCGCCATCCGGGAGGCACGAGGACGAACCTCTGCCACAACCGGCGAGGAGACGCCCAAGGTGGGTCTCGCCGAAAGCGGATCTGCCGACGGCATGACGCCTGCGGCGGAGACAGCGGTGGCGATGGAGGGGGTGCGAGGAACGACGAGCCTCGGCAGGCCCTCGGCATCTTTTACGACGAGGATCCTGGTAAGCTCCAAGAGCTTGCGGAACTCGGCTTTGATCCGGGGAAGGGCCTTGCCGAGATCCATCTGGCCTTGCTCATCGAACGAGCTCAGGAGACCCACCGGGCCCTCGTCCAACCGACGCCCCACGCCCTCTACTTCTTTTTCGCTGAAATCCGGAGAATCGATCAGGGCCTCATAGGCGTCGAGGATAGCCCTCTGCATCCTTCCGATGCATCTCTTTCGCCCCTCCTGGACCGGACCCTTTAGGGGTGCCTTATCCAAATATCCTTCGAGGCGCCCGATCGCTTCCAGAACAGAAGCGATCCACCCCTTCCAGGCCTTCAGGCGCCGGAGTTCCCAGGCCTGCCTCTGTTCTGCGGCGTAGGCGCGCCGCTCCTCAGGGGAAGACAGCCTAGGATCCGGAGTATCGGAGGGATCCGGAGTGCCGGACCTAAAACGCATCCCCTGAGACCCCTGCCTATGCTGGTCCCTGAAGTCTTTGGCAAAATCAAAGAAGTCAAAGATGCCGTGCAGGCCAAAGACAGAACAGGACCGCAGGCGGAACTCATCCAGCGCAG
>CAZDLS010000154.1:0-2784 GCA_964506425.1 uncultured Planctomycetia bacterium
CCGGCGGCCTGATCGACGCGGTCACCGACAAGGAGATCCTGAGCGCGTACAAGCTGCTGGCCGTAAAGGAGGGCGTCTTCGTGGAGCCCGCATCAGCCGCTTCGGTGGCGGGCGTCCTCAAGTTGACGCGCGCCGGATATTTCAAGGAGGCCGCAGGCCGCGACCCCAGGACGCGGACCGTCTGTGTCCTGACCGGCCACGGCCTCAAAGACCCGGACCGGGCCATCGCCGCCATCGCCAAGCCCAAGGTCCTGCCCGCGAAGCTCAAGACGATCTTAAAGGAGATCGGCCTTTGACATGAAGCATCCGCTTCGCCGCAAAAAGATATTGATCACGGCGGGGCCCACATGGGTCGCCATCGACGACGTGCGGGTCGTCAGCAACGTCTCGACGGGCGAGCTGGGGAGCCTCTTGACGCAGGCGGCGGTGAAGGCCGGCATGGACGTGGATGTCTTTTTGGGCACGGTGAGTCACCCCTTCAGCGTCCCGGGCGCTCAGGTCTTCCGCTTCCGCTATTTCGACGAGCTGTGCCGGTTGATCGAGACACAGTTGCGCCGCAGGAAGTACGACGCGATCCTGCACGCGGCCGCGGTCAGCGATTATCTGGCGCGCGCGGCGCTGGGAAAGATATCGTCCAGGAACACGTCATTGACGATCCGGCTGCACCGCGCGCCCACGCTGGTGGCGCGGCTGCGGAGATTGAACCCGAAGGCCTTCCTCGTGATGTTCAAGCTGGAGGCGGGTGTTGGCGATAAGGTACTGATGAAGCGCGCCCTGGAGGCGAAGAAGAAGTGCCGGGCCGATCTCGTCGTGGCCAACCGCTTCACGGGAGGCGGATACCGCGGTTTCATCCTGGGGCGCGCGGGCGCGCCGTCACGGGGTTTCAAGAGGAGAGAGCTCGCCCAAGAGCTTGTGCGCATCCTGAAGGAGAGGCTTGCCGAGTGAAGTACGCGGTCCTTGTCCCAGACGGTATGGCGGATAAGCCCTTAGAGCAGCTCGGCGGCAAGACCCCCCTTGAGGTGGCACAGACCCCGAACATGGACTATCTGGTCAGCCGGGGGATGCTGACCCAGGTCACGACGGTCCCGCCGAACATGGCGCCCGCTTCCGACGTCGCGAACCTCTCCATCCTGGGTTATGACCCCAGCGTGTATTATACGGGCCGCGCGCCGCTGGAGGCGGCCCACCTGGGCATCGACCTGAAAGAGGGGGAGATCGCCTTCCGGACCAATCTCGTCACGGTCTCGGACGGCCGCATGGCGGATTACAGCGCCGGCCATATAAGCACCGGGGAGGCGTCTGTCCTGATCGACGCGTTGAACACGGGACTGGGTTCTGCCACGGCGAATTTTTTTGCGGGCGTCAGCTACCGGCACCTGCTCTTGCTCAAGGGCGTCGATGTCGAGGCGCTGGCCGCCTGCGCGTGCACGCCGCCGCATGATATCCTCGGCCAGAAGATAGACGGCCACCTGCCGCGCGGCAAGGGGGCCGAGCTTTTGCGCGGCCTCATGGAACGTTCCAAGGCGGTCCTGGTCAGCCACGAGATCAACAAGGTGCGCGTGGACCTGAAGGAGAACCCCGCGAACTTGATCTGGCTCTGGGGGCAGGGCTTGAAGCCCCGCATCCCGACCTTCAAGGAGAAGTTCGGCGTGACGGGCGCCGTGATCTCGGCCGTGGATCTGATCAAGGGCATGGGCAAGATCATGGGGCTTGAGGTCATCGACGTCCCCGGCGCCACCGGTTATTATGACACGAATTACGAGGGCAAGGCCCAGGCGGGTCTCAAGGCGTTGGAACGCCGGGACTTCGTCTTCATCCACGTGGAGGCGACCGACGAGGCCGGCCACAACGGCGACCTGCGCATGAAGATAACGACGATCGAGCGCTTTGACAAGATGATCGTCGGTTCCTTTGTCAAGCGCTTCAAGGCCGCCGGCGACCTGCGCGTGATGGTCTTGCCCGACCACGCGACACCGGTCCTCATGCGCAAGCACATCGCGGACAAGGTCTGCGCGGTCATGGCCGGCCCGGGGATCGCGCACAACGGCTTCTCGGTCCTGACCGAGGCCGAGGCCTCCAAGAGCGCCGAACACTTCAAGGGGCACGAGCTCATGGAGGCCTTTTTAAGATGAGCGCCCTGCTGATCTTCATCCTGGCGATCGCCTTCTTTGCCGCGGGTTACCGTTTTTACGGTTCCCGGGTGGCGCAGCTTTTTTCCATCGATGTCAAACGGCCGACCCCGGCCGTCGAGAAATATGACGGCGTTGACTTCGTGCCCGCCAGGAACTGGCAGGTGCTCTTCGGGCATCACTTTTCGTCCATCGCCGGCGCCGGTCCCATCATCGGACCGGTCATCGGCTGCATCTACTGGGGGTGGCTGCCGGCCTTGATCTGGATCGTCGCCGGGACGGTCGTGCTCGGCGGGGTGCATGATTTCGTGGCCCTGATGATCTCCGTGCGCGAGGGCGGCCGCTCCATCCCCGAGGTGGCGGCGACGGCGGTCTCCAAGCGCGCGCGCTGGATCTTCTCCGTCTTCGTGTGGCTGGCCCTGGTCCTCGTCGTCGCGGTCTTCGCGCACCTCTGCGCCCAGACCTTCGTGACAGAGCCCCAGGTCATCCTGCCGTCCGCAGGCCTGATCCCGGCGGCCCTGTTGGTCGGTTTTCTGATATATCAGCGCAAGGCGCCGATGGGGGGAGCCACGCTTTTGGGGCTTGCGGTCCTGGCCGGGTGCCTGGCGGCCGCTCCGCACGTGCCGGTCCCTGCCGCGTGGTCGGACGCGCGGGT
>CAZDLS010000155.1:0-2729 GCA_964506425.1 uncultured Planctomycetia bacterium
CCCAAACACAAAATAGCTGCCAGAAATAGTCTCATGATAACGTGCTGGGCCGGATGGGGCTTCCTCCCCCGTCCGGCTGCGGTCCGCTCAACTGGCCATGACGTTCATCTGAAAGATCGGAAGCAGCATCGCCACGACGATGAACCCGATGATCAACCCCATCACGAGGATCATCATCGGCTCCAGGAGCGACGTGAGGATGCGCATCGACTCATCGCACTCCTGCTCGTAGGTCTCGGCGACCTCGAGGAGCGCCTCCTCGAGCCTGCCCGATTCCTCGCCCACCGACACCAGGCTCACCAAAAACGCCGGCAGGCGCTTGACGCTCGCGAGGCTCGTTCCGAAGCTCGCCCCTTGCTCCAGATCGCCGGCGCAACGGCCGAGATCCTTCTTCAGGACCTCATTGGACACGACCGGGACGCTCACGCTCAGGGCCCGAAGGATCGGGATGCCGCTGCGAGTGAGGATCTCCAGGGTCCGGCAGAACCGGGCCAGGTCGCTGTACAATATGAACGTGCGCATGACCGGTATGTGCAGCGAAAGGGAGCTCAGGAAGACCCGGCCGCGCCGGGTGGCGCCTGTGCGCATCACCAGGAACACGAAGACCACGAGACCGATCAGGAGATACAGGCCGTTGGTGCGCAGAAAATCGCTGATCCCCAGGACCACCCGCGTCGCCCAGGGCAGCTCCTGCCCGATGTTGTTGAAGACCGTGATGAGCTTGGGCAGGACATAGGTGAACATGAAGATGACGGTGCCGACGCCGACGACCGCCATGAGGAAGGGATACGCGAGGGCCGCCCGCAGACGCGACAACGTCTCTTCCTGTTTCTGGCGGTAGCGCGCGATGCGAAAGAGCACCTCCTGCAGCGTCCCGCTGTCCTCGCCGGAACGCACCATCGCGACGTAAAAAGGAGAGAAGGCGCGCGGCCAGGCCGTCAGGCTCTCGGAAAAGGACTTGCCCTCCTTGACGTCGCGGCTGACCCGCGCGAGGACGGCGCGCAGCCCCAGGCTCTGCGACTGCTCGGCGATGATATACAGCGCCCGCAGGATCGGCACGCCGGATTTGATCAGCGTGGCGAGCTGGCGGCTGAAGACCGTGATATCGCGCGACCGGACGCGCTGGCCCAGGGCTGCCGGCGCCTCCCGGATGACCGGCCCCTCCTCTTCGGCGGCGGGCCTGCCGCCTTCCTTCACCTCGATGGGGAGGTACCCCATGGCGTTGACCTTGTCGATGGCCACGTCGAGGCTCGGCGCCTCGATGACCCCGTCGACGATCTCCTTGGGCCCCTTCTTCGCGCGATAATAATACGTCGGCATAGGAAAAAAGAAAAAATAGTGTCGTTTCTGCCTAACTCCAATCAATGGAAAAGGTTATGAATAAATTAAAGTACACTGACTTCTCCTCTTGAAAAAATCATCGTTTGGGTCTAAAGTAGTCCAATAATTTATTTGTATCTCCTTGCCTGTAAAAAGGTTACGCAGAAACGACACCAATTTTTTATCAGGCGAGGACGAACTTGTTGATACGGGCGCGGTCGGCGCTGGTGACGTCAAGATACTGGACCGCGATGTTGTACCTCTTGAGCGGCTCGATCTCTTCGGCGCGCACCACCCGGGCGAGGCAGACGACGGGTTCCTTGCTGTCGGGCAGCTCCAGGTTGAGCTCGACGAAGCTGCCGACGCAGACGACCTCGCTCGAGGAAAAGAGCAAACCGCCGGCGCTCACGTTCACGGTGGCAGACAAGGTCTCAGGTTGAAAACCGCTCTTCTTCACCTCGTTCAGGCTGCTAAAGACCTTGAAACGGATATTGACGCGGCTGGTCAGCCGCGCGTACATGCGCTGGACGTCGGGTTCGCCGGGGACGACGCCCTGTGTACCGACGGCGCCCTCCCGCGCGGCAGGCTCCCGCCCCGCCAACTCCTCGGCCTGGGTAACCTTGAGCACCTCGTCGATGGTGGTCACGCCCTGCATCACCTTCATCCACCCGTCCTGGCGCAGGGTCCGCATGCCGCGCGCAACGGCGGACTTCTTGATCTGCGCCGAGGGGGCCTTCTTCACGACGAGCTCGCGGATGAAGTTGTCCATCAGAAGGAACTCATAGATGCCGGTGCGGCCGAAGTAGCCTGTCTCGTTGCACGAAGGGCATCCGGCGCCGCGGTACAGCTTGACGTCTTGAGGGTCCTCGATGCTCATGTCCCTGGCGATCTGGCGGCGCAGCTCCGTGTGCACGACGTCCTGGGCGTCGTACGGGATCTCCTCCTTGCACCCGGAACAGATCACCCGCACCAGACGCTGGGCGATGAACGCCTCGACGCTGGAGGCGACGAGATACGGCTCCACCCCCACGTCCGTCAGGCGCGTGATGCCGCTGGCGGCGTCGTTGGTGTGCAGGGTCGAGACGACGAGGTGGCCGGTCAGCGCGACCCGGATCGCGATCTCCGCGGTCTCGAGGTCGCGCACCTCGCCGACCATCATGACGTCCGGGTCATGGCGCAGCATGCTGCGCAGGCCGCGCGCAAAGGTCCAGCCGATCTCAGGCAAGACCTGGATCTGCGTGATCCCCTCCATCTCGTATTCGATGGGGTCTTCGATCGTGATGATCTTGCGGGCGCTCGTATTGATCTCGCTCAGGCACGCGTAGAGGGTCGTCGTCTTGCCCGAGCCCGTCGGACCCGTCACGAAGATGATGCCGTGTGGTTTCTTGATGAGCCCTTCGAAGATCCGC
>CAZDLS010000156.1:0-2696 GCA_964506425.1 uncultured Planctomycetia bacterium
GCCTCTTCAGGCTCGGCCTCGACCTCACCTGGTAAAAAATGAGACAAACAGCCAGGCTCTTTGTCTCAAATTCGCGGTTCAAAAATGAGACAAAGAGCCTGGCTGTTTGTCTCACTTTTGAACGCCAGTATTCATTATGAATAAAAATGTTTTGGTCGCGATGTCCGGCGGGGTGGATTCTTCCGTGGCCGCGCTCCTGCTTAAGGAGCGGGGCTATGCTGTCACGGGCGTCACGATGTGCTTTAATACTCCCTCGGGGCATCGTCGCCGGCCCGGTTGCTGCGGCAGGGAGGGCATCGAGGATGCCCGCCGCGTCGCGCGCCAGCTTGATATCCGCCACTATGTCCTGAACCTCGGCAAGGACCTGGAGCGCCTTATCGTGCGCGACTTTGTCAGCGAGTACGCCTCCGGCCGCACCCCCAACCCCTGCGTGCGCTGTAACCAGTACCTGAAGTTCGGCCGGCTCCTTGCCCAGGCCCGCGTCCTGGGCATCGCGCACCTCGCCACCGGCCACTACGCGCACATTGAAAAGCGCGGCAACGCCTATTCCTTAAAAAAGGGCATTGACGACCGCAAAGAGCAGTCCTACTTTCTCTGCCAGGTCCCCAAGAAGGAGCTGGGCCATATCCTCTTGCCCTTAGGTAACTTAACAAAAGACGAGGTCCGGCGCATCGCCCGCAGCAAAGGCCTCTGCGTCGCTGACAAGCCGGGCAGCCAGGAGGTGTGTTTCATCCCCGGCAACGACTACCGCGCCTTCCTGAAGAGCCGCCTGGATACCTCCTATTTCAAGCCGGGCGACATCGCGGACACCCAAGGCAACGTTCTGGGCCGCCACCAGGGCATCTTTAACTTTACCCTGGGCCAGAGAGAAGGGCTGGGCATCTCTGCCGGCCGGCCTCTCTATGTCCTGAACATCGACCCGGCGCGCCACCGCCTTACCGTCGGCTTCAAGCAACAGGTCTTGCGCAAGGGCCTCATCGCGGACGAGGTCAATGTCCTTGAAAGGGAGGACCTCAACAAAAGACGTTTCCTGAAAGCCAAAATCAGGTATAATCATCCGGAGGCGTCCCTGCGCATCTTTTCCGCCACCAAGGCCCGCCTCAAGGCCGAGTTCCGCCGGGCCCAGCCGGCGATCACGCCGGGCCAGTTCGCGGTCATCTATAAGAACGACACGGTCGTGGCGGGCGGCCGCATAACAGGGAGTTTCTAAAAGCCATGTCCCAGGAGCTCATCGATAAGATCACAAAGATAAGGAAAGAGAAAGACGCCGTCATCCTGGCCCACAATTACCAGCTCCCCGAGGTCCAGGACATCGCCGACCATCGCGGCGACTCGCTGGAGTTGAGCCGCATCGCGGCCAAGTCCGACAAGAAGCTCGTCTGTTTCTGCGGCGTGTACTTCATGGTCGAGACGGCGTCCATCCTGTGTCCGGACAAGAAGGTGTTGATCCCCGACCCCGACGCGGGCTGCCCCATGGCCAACATGATCACGGCCGCGGACGTCAGGGAACTCAGGGAACGCCACCCGGGCTCCGTCGTCGTCGGCTACGTCAACACCTCCGCCGAGGTGAAGGCCGAGCTCGACGTCTGCTGTACCTCCACGAACGCCGTCGAGGTCGTCGCCAAGCTCGACCCGCACCTGGAGGTGATCTTCATCCCCGACAAGTACCTCGGCGATTACGTCTCCAAGAAGACGGGCCGCCGCCTCATCCTCTGGGATGGCTACTGCCCCACGCACGTGCGGATCACGCCCGAGGACATCGTCCAGCAGCTGCGCCGGCACCCCAAGGCCAAGATCATGGTGCATCCCGAGTGCCGGGCCGAGGTGATCGAGATGGCGGACTACGCCTTCTCGACGGGCAAGATGTGCAAGCATGCCCGCGAGAGCCGCGACAAGGAGTTCATCGTCGGCACCGAGATCGGCATCATCCACCGGCTCTCCAAGGACAACCCCGGCAAGCTCTTCTACCCTGCCTCCGAGCACGCCATTTGTCCCAATATGAAGCGCACCGACCTCGCGAAGGTCCTCTGGTCGTTGGAGGAGGAGGAGCATGAGGTCCGCGTCTCCGAAGACATCCGCCGCCGCGCCGTCGCCGCCCTCGACAAGATGATCGCCCTCTCCTAAAAAGTGAGACAAACAGCCAGGCTCTTTGTCTCAAATCCGTGCGGGGAAAATGAGACAAAGAGCCTGGCTGTTTGTCTCACTTTGGTTGTTGAAAACGTGTTGATAATCTTCGACACCGCGCTAAGCCCATAATTTCCAGCAAGTTACGAATGTCCGAAAACACGATTTTCCACAACCTCCCCTTGGACGCGGTGTTACAAGACTCCCCCGGTGAGGCCTAAAGGCAACACGCCCGCCCAGGCGCGGCCGGCGATGCCCGTCGGCAATGCCCCTCAGACGAAAAAATACCCCTTCTTACCCCTTGCTTGCCAATAAGTTGCGTCGCCCGGCAGGATAATTCCCCTTAAAACCCGTTGTTGGCACTCCCCCTGCATATAAGGGATATTGTCGGTCAGTCCTAGACATACCAGGACATACATAGACAAACCTGGACAATCTACGACAATTCCCATTATGCCCCGAAACAGGCTCTGGGGCACGAACAAGGAGAGCGGTATGCAAAACGGAAACGACATGTTGACCATCACGGAGGCCGCGCGCCTCATCGGCGTCTCGGCCAAGACGATCGTCCG
>CAZDLS010000157.1:0-2420 GCA_964506425.1 uncultured Planctomycetia bacterium
CATGCGGACGGCCTGGCGCGCGGCGAACAAGTAACGGTCTGCCTCCTGCCACTGACCCTGATACTCGGGGTGGTGCATGAAGACCGCGCAGTTCCATACGAGCATCCACAGATAGGCGTCTTCGCCCTGGAGCCGCTTTATTAGATCCGCGAGGTCGATCCCGGTCAGCTCCCGCGTATCCTTGACCCCCATCTTGTGGGCCATGCGCTCGGCATGCCTTTTCTTCATCACCCACGGCAACTCCATGAGCCAGGGGACCAAAGGTTGAGCGTTTCCCTGGACCTGCTCCTCCGCCGGCGAGGAGGCCTGGCCGGCCTTCATGATCTCCTCGAGCGCGACACCCTCCTGCAACCTCTTGACCCACGCCCCGAACTCATCCCGCGAGGAGGCATGGTCCGCCAACCAACCGATCTCCGTCTCCTGGCGCTCACGCCGGCCGTTAGCGTCCAATATCTTCATCCTGACCGACCGGTCCTCCAAAACGAACAACAGGCGGGATGTCATCGCCGTATCCCTGCCTGTCAACAGGACGACGCCGTAGTCAAAGGCAGCAGGAGCGCTATGCCAGTGTCTGGGATTGTTTTCGAGTCTCCCGGGCGCTTCACTGAAGGCGGGCATGAGGGCCTTCAACCGGACAAATTCCTGACGCATCCAGCTCAAAAGGGCCTCGGTATGCTCTATTCTGACCAGAGGAACGCCCATGCGCCTTTGTCTCCTGGCCCCGATATCCCCCTCTTCTTCAAAGCGGCGATAGACCCGGTAACACCGCGCCCAGCCCTGAACCGGAGGAAGCTTCTCATACGCCTGCGCCGGAGACGAAACACTCTCTTCGGGCTCTTGGAACCTCCGGACCGGTGCCGTTACCCGGACAAAGTAACGGTACCGCGCCGCGCGCTCTTTTATCCACTCCTGCGTCACAGGCGAGGAGGAGGCCTCGCCCTGCCGGCTGCGGATCATCTGCCGGGTCCTTAGGTCGCTTTCCATGCAGACCAGCAGGACATGCTCTAACAATGCGCGCAGGCGCAACGTCATGGAGCCGCCTTCTGACCGGTCGGCCTGGACGACCTCCCTAAAGTGCTCGGCCTTACGCCGGTCAACGACGCCTTCTATTACTGAGAGCTCCAAGATAAAATCCTGCCTTGTCTGCAAAAACCCGCTTCGGTATTTATGAAGGGCTATCACGCAGGCCCACGCGGGCCTGTCGCGGGGATTCACCGACTCAAGCTGACCCAGCAGATCCGCCTCGTTCATCTTTTCAAGGCTCGCGGCGTACGCCTGCAGGGCCCTGGCCTTTTCTGCAACCAGGGGGTCCATCTCATCCTGCGCCTGCTTCGCCAGCCGACCGAAGAGCGTCTCGATAAACCGCAGGTATTCCCATGACAGGAACATCTGCTCTATCGAGGCCAGGCGCGTCTCTCTGGTAAGCACCTGCAGACTTCTTCGCAACTCGAGCCCCGACCGCGTGGCAAAACCGATGAGCTCGTTCTTCTCAAGGAGTTGCCGGACGTCAGCCGCCAGATCGAGGGCAAATGCCAGTTTTCTCTCCCTGGCCTCGCGGTATTGCTGCACATCAGCCGCGTCCGCAATATCGATCCCCCCCAGATCAAACGTCGCCTGTGTCACCTCCCGGGGCTGGCGCGTCTCCAGATCACTGACAATGAAAATACTGGCTTCTCTCTTTTCAATGACGCCGATCCGGATCTCGTCTTTTTTATCACGAAAGACCACGATCTTACCCACCGCCGGTTTCTTGCATGACTTCCTCTGATGACTTGCCTTGCGCAACGCCTCCTCCAGGCTTACCTTGTCATCCCGCCGGACAAACGCGACATCGCCGCGACGCTCGACCGGGGAGGAAGAATAGTCGCCCTTCCAGGGCTCGCTTCGCGCGCCGTTGCGTTGCGGGGCCTTCCTTTGCCTGCTTATTTGGGTGCGCATGAGGATGGTCCGGGCAAGGCCCGGTTCTTCCAGGGCATCGACCCCGCCTTCAAGGGGCCGCAGGGCCTGCTCCAAGAGGACCTGCAATGTGGTGGCCTTTTCCATCTTCCGGAGCCGCCCTAAGATGACCCTCAGGGCTTCGATATCCCGGGAGAAACCTCTCTCCACGATCGTGCGGATAGCCGCCGCGCTCAGCCGGTCGTCGATGTCGAAGACGACGGGGACGAGGCGCACGAAGTCCGGCTCCGGCAGCTTCAGGATGACCTGTTTCGGCAGCCACTCAAGGACCGCCCTCCAGCCCGCGTTGACCTCTCGAGAGACCTCCCGGGCTGTCGCCGCCATCGTCCCATCCGCGGCGGAGGCCCTGACGACGTTCGATAAGACCTCACGGACGAGGAAAAGCACCTTGTGTATTTCGGCTATGTGCCGTTGGACCCTGTCGTAATCCTCCTTCTTGACCGGCGTCCCCATCAATAACTTAA
>CAZDLS010000157.1:2430-2659 GCA_964506425.1 uncultured Planctomycetia bacterium
TTCTGATGGCTTCCTGTTGAACGCGGGGACTGACCGCGACCTGATATAGGTAAGCCGCCCCTTCTTTGTCGACCCGCAAGACCGGCCTGGGATCCTGGGCAAGCTTGGTCAAGAAGTACATGCAGTGGCGCGATGCCGGCTCGCCTTCCGGATACGCCCTGCCGGGCAGGACAAAGTTCGCGAACGCCTGCACGACCAAAAGGTCCAGCACTTCGTCCAATCCGAGACT
>CAZDLS010000158.1:0-2521 GCA_964506425.1 uncultured Planctomycetia bacterium
ATCACGGCAACGGCGCCCAGGAGATTTTCTATCGTCGCAACGACGTGCTGACTGTCAGCCTGCACGGTCATCCCAACCATTCCTATCCCTACTTCAGCGGCTTCGGTGACGAACAGGGGGAGGAAGCAGGCAAAGGATTCAATCACAACTTCCCCTTGCCTGAAGGGGCCGATGAGACGCTGTACCTCCAGACCCTGGAGAAGGCCATCAAGCACATCGAACGGTTCAAGCCGACATTCCTGATCGTATGTCTGGGTTTCGACACGATGAAAGGCGACCCAACCGGCTCGTTCGTGCTGAGAGCGCCGTCGCTGCGCCGGATTGGCCGGCGCATCGGCCAATTGCGAGTGCCGACTCTGGTGGTTCAGGAGGGAGGCTACAGCCTTCGCAATCTGCGTCAGGGCGTCGTCGCCTTCTTCGGCGGATTGTCGGAGGCCCTGGCGGGCGAGTTCGCGGAGGTGAAGAAATGAAAACGACATCACAAGGGTGCCCCGCCAGGTCACGCCGGCGCAGCGCCCCCCTGACCATTGGACTCGTGTACGATCTCAGGGACGACTATCTGGCCGAAGGCTTCAGCGAGGACCAGGTCGCCGAGTTTGACTCGGTGGCCACCATCGCTGCCCTGGAGCAGGCTCTGCGCGCGCTTGGACACGTTGTCGAGCGCGTGGGCAATGGCCCGACTCTGGCGAGACGCCTCGCTTCGGGCAAACGATGGGACCTCGTGTTCAACGTCGCCGAGGGATTATATGGGCGTAGCCGCGAGGCGCAAGTACCGGCGCTTCTGGAGATGTTCGGGATCGCCTACACGTTTTCAGAGCCCCTGGTCTGCGCCTTGACCCTGGACAAGGCGATGACCAAGCGCGTGATCCAGTCGGCCGGCCTGCGCACGCCGCGCTTCCGCGTCGTGTCGTCGATCGCTGACGTGGCGTCTGTCGACCTTGACTTTCCGCTGTTCGCCAAACCCTTGGCCGAGGGGACAGGCAAAGGGGTGGACAACAAATCGCGCGTCGAATCGGTGGAGGCCCTAAAGGCCGTCTGCGCGCGCCTGCTTACAGCGTACCGACAGCCGGTGCTGGTGGAGGAATACCTACCCGGCCGCGAGTTCACCACGGCCATCCTGGGGACGGGCCCCGATGCGACCGTGCTCGGCACGATGGAACTCACCATCCGCGCGGGCGCACCGGCCGCCGACTACTCGTACGAGGTCAAGGAGCGGTGCGAGCAATGCGTGCATTACTTTCCCATGCCGCTCGGGTCGCTGCGCCGGCAGGTCGAGGACTTGGCCCTGCGCGCCTATCAGGTGCTGGAGTGCCGTGACACCGGACGCGTGGACATCCGTCTGGACGCCCAAGGTCTGCCGGCGTTTATCGAAATCAATCCCTTGCCTGGACTGCATCCGACCCATTCGGACCTGCCCATGATCGCGACTCAGGAGGGAATGGCCTACGAAGAACTCATCGGGCGCATCGTCCGCAGCGCCCTGGCCCGCCGGGAGTCGGCCGCATGCCGCGTCGAAAAGTCAGCGTCCTGATCCTGTACAACAGTCCGCAACCGGCCGGCGCCGACCACGCGTTCGTTGAGAGTGAGGCGGGTGTTCTCGCCGAGGCGCAAGCCGTCGAAAAAACGCTGAGCCAGTTGCGCATCCCGCGTCGTGTAGCAGGCGTCCGCCGGTTTCAGGACCTGCCCGCGGTTCTGGCGGCCTCTGACGAGACAGTCGTATTCAATCTGGTCGAAGGCTTCTGGGAAGACGCCGGGCAGGCGAACCTGGTGCCCTCCGTCGTACGCAGTTTCGGCAAAGCCTGCACGGGCACCGACACGCGGGGCCTGCTGCTGTCGCTGGACAAGTGGCAGAGCAAGATCCTGCTCTCGGCGGCAGGCCTGCCCACACCGCAGGGCCTGATCATCAAACCGGGCCAAGCGGTGCCGACACGCGGTCTTTTCCAGGGTCCTTTCATCGTCAAACCTGTACAGACAGATGCCAGCGAGGGCATCGACAAAACCAGCGTCGTGGCAAAACCAGGCAAGACGCTGCGTGATGCGGTCCGGCGTATCCATGAGCGATGGGGCGAGCCGGCCTTGATCGAGCAGTTCATCGACGGCCGCGAGATGAACATCTCCGTGATCTTTCGCGATGGCGAACCGCAAGTGCTGCCTCTGGCGGAAATCGACTTCAGCGCCTTTGAGACGGACGGCCCGCGCATCGTGGGCTATGAGGCCAAGTGGCTGGCCGACAGCTTTGAGTTCCACCACACTCCGCGGATCATCCCGGCGCCGTTGCCGCCGCGACTGGCCGAACACATCCGGACCCTGGTCAAGGATGCCTGCCGCGCGCTGTCCTGCTGGGACTACTGCCGCGTGGACTTTCGCCTGGACAAGGCCAACCGCCCCCACATCCTGGAGGTCAACGCCAATCCGGACATCTCGCCGGACGCCGGGTTCGCGGCCGCTCTGGCTGCCGCCGGCATTCCGTACAAGCGCTTCGTCAAACTGACCATCGATAACGCGCTGGCGCTCGCGCGCC
>CAZDLS010000159.1:0-2493 GCA_964506425.1 uncultured Planctomycetia bacterium
GGCCTCGGCGCCACCTCTTGCCGCCGGAGGCGGCAAGATGGTGGAGCAGATGGGATTCGAACCCACGACCCCCACGTTGCGAACGTGATGCTCTCCCAGCTGAGCTACTGCCCCAGATATGAGCCTACGACTTACGGAGCCGCCGAAGGCGGCGAACGGAGGTCGAGGAAAGATCCTTGAATTATTGTAACGGGACGCCCCGGTACTGAACGGTCGTGTTGAGGGTTATCTCGGGATTGGACCCATTGACGGGGCTGGTCGGGTCTTGGCGCAGCGTCACCTGGACGAACGAACATCCGTCGCATACCCCGGCGGCGGGGGCGTCGATCCGAAAGTCGACGGCATGCTCAGACAACATCATGACGAGCCCGCCGTTGCGACCGAACCACAATTCGTTCACGTGCGTCCCCCAATTCCAGCAGAGATAGAAGTCCTCCAAGCTGTCCGGCGGGATGCCGTCCCATACCCCGTTCTGGTTCACATCCCTCCGGAGCCGGTAACGGATGTACTGCCCGGCCACGCCCGAATTGTAGACGGGAGCTATGGCAGAGGTTCCGAAAGCCCCATGGATCTTCTTTGAGACAAAGGACAAGATGGCGCCGGCCTCTCCCATCAATTCAGACTCCCTGTCCGAAACGAGGTAGAGACGCCGCAATCCCATCTCCATGGAGACACCCGTCAGGACGACGACGCTCATCAGGATCATCGCCAGGATGAGCTCCACCAACGTGACGCCCCTGTGTCCTTTACAGTTTAGTCTCATTCCATCGGACCTGGACGGTTACCCGGCGCGGACAATCCGCAGCCGAGGACCAGCACCCATCCGCGGCACCGAGTTGATCGATGCGCGTCCTCGATTGATAGTTGATATTCCCGACTATAGTGGAGCACCCCCAGGCCGTCCAGACCCCTGTCGGCCGCAAGGGATCCGATGCGCCCGCATACCAGGTATCCGCGCGCACCATCGACCGGCGGTACTCGAGGTGACGGCGCGCCATCTCATAGGCGGCCAGCCGCCGCCTCGACCGGGAGACGAGATAGCGCGCCGAGGTCATCACGCTGAAAAAACCGGCCGCCAAAAGACCCAGGACGACCATGGACACCATGATCTCGACGAGCGTGAACCCTCTGCGTCGCGTCCCGTTTCTTTTCGGCAGTTTTATAAACATGCGCCTGCACAGCCGGGTTGACCGGCGGCGTTGGTGACCGACCAGGTGCGGCCGCCGCGCACGGCCCTCGCCGTGAAGGCCGTCGCGCTCGTCGTGGTCACCGAGAAGGCCCAGTTATTCGCGCTCAGGTCCAGCGACAGGTTCCCGTTGATGTGGTTGATGTTGGCCTGGGTGCCGGTCGGGGTGGGGTAGAACGCCTCGAGGTGCGAAAAAAACATGCGCTCGGAGTTACGGATCAGGACGAGGGCGGAGATCGCCTCTTTGTCCAACGTCTTTTCGCGCAGGGTGGCGTAATTCGGATAGGCGATCGAGGCCAGCAACCCCACCACGACCACCACGATCATCAGCTCGAGCAGCGTGAAACCCGTCCATAAAGATGTTGACGGCCTCTTGAGCATGCGAACCACCTGGCGTCTCCATGACGCCCCTTTATGATGCCCCTTATAGAAGGCTTGATACGTTACAATTCAATACGCCGTCATTGGTAAGCGTCATCGTGTAGCCGAAGCCGGAGTTGGGAGACCGGCCCCCCGCCGTGCAGCGCACGGCGCTCGCCGTAAAAGTCGCCGCGCCTGCTGCGACGCTATAGCGAAAGTAAAAGCTGGTGTTGCACGCGGCCGGGACCGTCACACCCAGCGCTGACAGGCTGTTCGTATACACGTTGTGCTCAAGAATATACGCCGTCTCGGCGTCACGGATCGTGCCCAGGATGTTGCGGGCCTCGGAGGTGCGCCCTTTCTCCACCACGCGGACGTAGCGCGGCACCGCGATGGACGCCAAGATCCCGATGATGACCACGGCCACAATAAGCTCTATCAGGGTGAACCCGGGCTGTTTTGCCTCTTCGCGTGTCTTCATGGACCCCCGCTTGCTGGTTCCGGTTCGTGAGCCGCCCTTACCGTCCTTTAAAAGAAACGCTCCGGCTTGCCAAAAGGACTTTCCTCCCGTAAGCCGGAGCGTTTAAGTTCCTCGTCAGCATTTCGGCAGCCTTGCCGCTACGCCATTACAACAATGCCTGAACGGCCGTATTCGTCGATGTCAATTGCCCGCCGATCGCGATCGTGACGGTGTAACCGGCTGGCAACGGCCCACCTGGATTCTCGACGCCGTTTCTTGTCGCCGTTGCGATGACAGCAGTTTCGGCGCCCGCGCCACCCGGATTCTGCAACGAGAACGTAAAGTACTTGGCTGGCGGCGCCGGCGTATCAAGCCGGGAGTTCGCCGCGTCCGCTGCTACGTCGTACCCATTCCACTGCGCCACATAGCGCATCTGGGATGAACGCAGGGCATCCAGGATGCTCTTGGCCTCGGCGATCCTCGCCCT
>CAZDLS010000160.1:0-2482 GCA_964506425.1 uncultured Planctomycetia bacterium
CTGACGCGCACGATGGCCCAGCGTTATGTGGAAAAGAACGAAGATGCCTTGTGGGACCAGGGCGTGGACGTGGATGTGCTGCGCGATGAGCTGTCGAAGACCGCTGAATTTGACGTCCAGGGGGTGACGAACGCCCTTGTGAATGTTCGGGTGCTCGGCGCCTCGGCCCTGAGTGCGGCCCAGGTTTTCGGGGACAGCGCGGTTGAGACGCTCCGGAGATATGTGGACGCCGCCCAAGCTATGGATCTGGGGGATCCTTCAAAATTGAATTTTGTCCCGTACGGGGAATTGACCAATAAGAACACAGGCAACATGACGTCAGCCCAGGCCCTCCCGGACGGCACTATCGGCGTGGACGCTTTCCAGAACCTGATGTTCTCGACGGATGCCGCCGGGAATGTCGGTGTTGCGGCGAACGCGCTGGGTGAATACAACGTCGGCGCCGGTGCGCACGAGCAATTCCATAGCGTTATCCACGGTGCGGGGCAGGCAGGTCTCGTTCAGGAAGCGGATGAAACAGAAGCAGATTTTGCCTTCCGTCAAAATGTGGAGCGCGCGGCAGCCCTTCGGAGCAACCCGGAGTTAAGCGGCATGGTCAGCGTCCTTGAGGATATCACGCAGCAACCGGCAGAGCTCCTCGACCTAGCAAAGCGCGAGAACAGCTACAACGAGATCTTGACGGAGTCTTTAAGCGGCCGCGAAGCGGGACGCTACCTGGAGACGCATCCTGGTCTTCAAGGCGGCATCGATAGTCCGCTCAACGCGTATGTTGACAGGGCGCTCGCCAAGGCCGGCACGGACTTCGGCGCCACGGGATTGGACCGGTTCGCGACCATGTCCGACCAAGACATGGTATCGGCCAACTTCATGTACGAGATGGGGCCGCACACTCCCAAGACGGAGGGACAGATCAAGGACATGCAGGAAGCGGGCTCTATACAGAAACAGGCGCGCGCCCAGCTGGTCGAGGCCTTCAATAGCGATAATACCTTGCGCGATACGGATCTGATGGCGGCCTTTGCCGGCAAGGTCGATGACCTGGCGCAGGGGCGTCCGGATGTTCGTCTTGTGCGCAATCTGAGCTCCATCGCCTCGGGACGTCAGACAGCGATCGTCGATTATCAACCGCAGGGGCTCGGCCGCAAGCTGCATGCCGGCGATCTGGTGACGCTTGATGCGGTGGTCGAGGTCGGCGGCCAGCGCGTTGACCTGGCGGATACCTATGTTGTTGCGAAGAACGCGGCCGGCAAGCTGGAATTGAGCATCGTCGATTTCACGCGCACGAGCGAAGCGGATTTTGAGGCGCACCTGAACGAGCTTGGGCTCAGGAAGGTGGAGCGCGATGCCTTCATGAGCCAGTATAGAGGATTGCATGCGGCCCTCGGCCGGATACAGTTGGCCGCGCAATCGAACATGATCGAGCCGGGCCTTCCGATCGGTAGTTATGAATACGCTGAGAGGGATGTTCGCCGGCAGATGGAGAGGAACCGCACGGGCAAACGTTTCGGTTATTGGAACGAGAGACATCAGCCGTTCATGTCGGAAGAGATGATCGCTTTGGAATGGGGCCACTTTGATGACCGGATGCCGTTGCGCGGTCCGGTGCGCCCCGGCGATGTGATCAATATTGAACCGACCGTCTCAGTACCGGGAAATTTCGGTACGAGAAAAGAGATCCAGATCATTGTCGGGGAAGGTGGTTTTGGTTGGTTCGGCAACGACCCGATGCAGTTGGCGCCGCCGCCCGCTCCTCAGGCCTCTGCCCCGGAGGCTCCTCAGGTTCCTGTCCCGGAGGTCCATCAGGCTCCTGAAGCTTCTCAGGGACCGCCGGCCCCCGCTTCTCCTCCGGTCGCCGCGCCGAAGGTGACACAGCCGCTCGCGCCAAAGGTGACTGCACCGGCCACCACCACATTTAAGAACACAGCCCCGGAAGCGCCTCCAGCGTCGGCCTCCAGTCCCGTCGTCCTTGGCCCTGTCGATGAAGTCCCAACTATACCTGACATCCTTAGCTTCGACATCTTCGAGCCGCTGACCTTCTCCCAGCCGCAGAGGGCGATCCAGCTGGCCGTCTCCTCGCCGGTCGCCGCCCCCGCTGCTGAAACCCCGGCCGTCCCTGAGATCGTCCACTTCGACATCTTCGAGCCGCTGACCTTCTCCCAGCCGCAGGCCACGGTTGCCCCGTCACCGGTAATCGCTTCTTCGCCGGTCTCTCCGAAGGCAGCTGAGCCCATCACCATGACCCTGGGTCCGGCTGTTGAGACCCAGCCTGTGCCGGACATCGTCAACTTCAACGCCCTGGCTCCGCTGACCTTCTCCCAGCCGCAGAGGGCAATCCAGCCGGCCGTCTCCTCGCCGGTCGCGTTGAGCACGGTCGCTTTGAGGAGCCGGACCCCGTCAGCCGCGTCCTTGCCGGCTGCTGCCCTGCCCTTGGCGCCGGTCGTCGGCGTGCTGAGGGATACGGGCTATGCGGCGGCCTCGCCTC
>CAZDLS010000161.1:0-2426 GCA_964506425.1 uncultured Planctomycetia bacterium
TCTCAAAAGCGCGGTTCAAATTTGAGACAAAGAGCCTGGCTCTTTGTCTCACTCTTTGTCTCATTTTCAGCGGCGTATTGGTATTGGGTTATTCTGTAAGCGCTTGGGCTGATACCGTCTCCTACGAATCCGCCCTCGTTTGGCGCGCGGATGGCACCGGCGACTTCGTCCTGCCGGGGGCGAAGCCGGGCGGGGTCACGATCGAGCCCGAGGGCGTCCTCGCGCGGGGCATCATCACGCAGATCACGGCGGTGTGGGCATTTGAGGGAGAGGTCACGCTCGAGGTGAGCGCGGACGACGGGAACACGTATGTCCCCGCCGTGTGCGGCACGCCGGTCACCGAAGGGCTCCTGCAGGGGCAGAAGCTGCGCTGGCGCGCGACGCTGGGCGAGGACGGCGTGCTCCACGAGGTACGGCTCACGTACCGCGATTCGTCAGGCGTGGTCGGGAGCTTCGGCGACCCGAGGCTCTCGGGGTTCCGCTACCGCAGGCCGCTCAGGGTCTCGACGATGGGCGGACCCGAGCTCTTCAACGCCCAGGTGCGCGTGAAGATAGGCGAAGGGGTGGCGGCGGTGCCGGCGGGCGCGGTCGTGCACTGCGCCGGCCACGCGAAGGCAGATTTCAGCGACATCCGGTTCACGCTGGCCGACGGCGAGACGGTCATCCCGCACTTCCTCGAACGCATCACGGGCGCGGCGCCGGCGCGCGTGGCGGAGTTCTTCGTGAAGGTTCCCCAGGTCCCCGCAGCGGGGGTCTTTATTTATGTCTACTACGGCAACGCGTACGCGCAGGACCTCTCGGACCCGAGGGCGACCTTTGATTTTTACGAGGACTTCAGCGAAAACGCGCTCGATGAGGGCAAGTGGCTCGCGCTCTTTTCGCCGAACGGCACGGCGAAGCTCGTCCAGGACGGTATCTCTCTGGACGCCGCGGCCATCTACAGCAAGGAGTTCCAGATCAAGGACGGCCTCATCGAATACGCGGCCACGGCCTTGACGGGCTTTGAGGTACGCTGCGTGTTCCGCGACGCGCAGCCCATGGTCGAGACGGACACGAGCTACACCGCGTACGCCTCGGCCATCCCGGAGGCCCAGCATTGCATCGCGGTCGGCAACATCGTGGTGGCCAATGACCCCATCCCCATCGCGGCGGCCGCGCGGTATGAATACACGGTCAAGGTCAAGAACAGGGATATCCACTTTGAGCGCTACAACAGCGACCGCACCGAGCTGCAGGCCAGCATTGCCTACCACGACAAAGACAGCGACAAGGCGCCGCGCAGGGGCTATCTGGGGCTCAAGACCGCGGGCGCCGGCGCAGGGCAGAGCGTAACCCGTTATCACTACATCAGGGTCCGGCGCTACGCTGATCCAGAGCCGCAGATGATAGACGCAGGCATAGCGGGCGAAGAGGCCGTGAACCTGCCGTACTTCCAGGGCGTGGTCATCGGGCCCAACGGCGACCTGGAGAAGGCCGAGGCGGCGCTCGAGGGGTTGTTCGTGACCCGCGAGATCACGGCGCCCTACGACGTGCGCATCATGGTCCCGAGCTGGCGCGGCAGGGGGGCTGCGGTCGACATCTCCGCGGACGGCGGCAGGACGTATAAACTGAAATGCGACAACGGCGCCTATTATTACGCGAGCAAGCGCGACTTTGCGCCGGGCCGCAAGCTCAGGACCCGCGCGCACCTGACGAAAGAAGACATCTCTTCTGTCTCCCGCCTGGAACTGCTGGCCCTGCAGTACGGCATCGGCAACATCGTTCTGTTGGCCCCGAACGGCGCCGAGCAGTGGAGCATCGGCTCCAAGCGCGAGGTGCGCTGGAGCGCGTGGGATTATGAAGCGACCTACCCTATTCTCATCGAGTTCTCCCTGGACGGCGGCAAGGCCTTCAGGCGCATCGGCGAATCCAAGAACACGGGCCGTTACACCTGGTCCATTCCCAAAGACACCAAGCTCGTCACCGAAGAGGCGATGATCAAGGTCTCCGACAGCCTTGAGCGCAGCATCTATGACGTCTCCGACCGGCTCTTCAGCATCATCCCGGCGCCGTTGGAAATGGAAGAAGAGGCTGCGCCCGAGGAGGAGGTTGAGGAGGAGGCCGAGGAAGAGGCGGAAGAGGCGGCGCCTGAGGAAGAGGAGGCCGCGGAAGAAGAGACCGTTGAAGAAGCGGCGGCTGAAGAGGCCGTTGCGGCCGAAGAGGAGGCCGGGCCAGAGGTCGGCGCGGCCGAGGAGCTCGCCGGCCGCGTCTCCATGGGCGCCTTTACGGTGGAGGTCGTCAACGCGCAGACCCGGCCGGGCCTCTTTTACCTGCCGGCCAAGGATATTCAGGACGGAGACATCGCTGCCACCCTCGAGATCAGGGGAGGACTGTGGACGCCCTTCATCTTGCGCGTCATCAATGCAAATCGTTACGAGGTCATCCTG
>CAZDLS010000162.1:0-2399 GCA_964506425.1 uncultured Planctomycetia bacterium
CGGCCCTCTTCGGCAAGGAGTTCCCGCACCGGTTCTTCAACTTCGGCGTGGCCGAACAGGACATGATGGCGACGGCCGCGGGCATGGCCAGCTGCGGCAAGACCGTCTTTGCCTCGACCTTCGCCATGTTCGCCACGGGGCGCGCCTGGGAGCAGATCCGCAATACCATTTGTTACAGCAATCTGGACGTCAAGATCGTCGCCACCCACGCCGGGATCACGGTCGGTCCCGACGGGGCGAGCCACCAGGCCTTAGAGGACGTCGCGATCATGCGGGCGATCCCGAACCTCAGGGTCATCGTGCCCTGCGACGGGCCCGAGACCCGCGAGGCCGTCCTCACGGCCTTTGAGACGCCGGGGCCGTTCTATATCCGGCTGGGCCGCGCCAAGGTGCCGACGATCGAAGAGCGCCGGCCCTTCGCCCTCGGCAAGGGGAGCCTCTTGAAGGACGGCCGGGACGTCGCGATCATCGCCTGCGGGATCATGGTCCGCGAGGCCCTCCGGGCCGAGCAGGAGCTGGCCCAAAAGGGCGTATCGGCGCAGGTGATCAACATGTCGTGCGTCAAGCCGCTCGACGGGGAGCTGCTGCGCAAGGCGGCGGCCTCCACGAAGGGCTTTGTCGTCTGCGAGGAGCACTCCGTGACCGGGGGGCTCGCCTCGGCCGTCGCTGAGTTCACGGCGCAGAACTGTCCGGTGCGCATGGCCTGTATCGGCGTGTGCGATGGCTTCGGTCAGTCGGGCGACGAGCCGGACCTCCTGAAGGAGTATCACCTCACCGCCGCGGATATCGTGGCGGCGGCCCAGCGCCTCGTCACATCGACGTGACCGCCTCTTGAAGAGGCTCCATCCTGCCCCGGCGGGATGTCGCGGGACACACCCCTAAAGAGCTCCATGAATTCTCTCGTCCTGCCTTCTCCGGCAAAACTCAATCTCTATCTGGATGTCTTGGGCCGCCGGCCCGACGGCTACCACGAGATCGAGACCCTCTTCGAACGCATCTCCCTGGCCGATATCCTTTATGTCCGGCGCACCCGCGGGCGCGGCCTGCGCGTGACCTGCACGGACCCGGCCGTTCCCGGCGATAGACGCAACCTCGTCTATCAGGCCGCCGACCTCCTGCGGCGCGCCTACGGCGTGAAGGAGGGCCTGCACATCGCTGTCCGCAAGAAGATCCCCGTGGCGGCGGGTTTGGGCGGCGGCTCGAGCAACGCCGCGGTAACGCTCCTTGCCTGCAATGAGATCTTCGGCCTGGGGCTCTCCCGCGACGCCCTCATCAGACACGCGAACGGGCTCGGCAGCGACGTGGCTTTTTTTGTCTCGGGAGAAAAATGGGCCCTGGGCCGCGGCCGGGGAGGGGACGTGACCGCGGTAAGGGGCTGCGGCCGCCTTAGGTACTGGCACGTCCTGGTGGTCCCGAAGGTCCAGGTCCTGTCAAGGGACGTCTACGCCGCCCTGAAGAGGCGGCGCAAGGGGGGCCGCCAGGACCGGCCCGGCGGGGCAACTTTCGGGTTGACAAAGAAAAGGGGCGGTGTTAATATGTTGCTCCCTTACCTAAGGGAGAAGGACGTCCCGTCCCTTGACAGGGCCCTATACAACAGATTAACGCAAGTCGTTCTAAAATCGAACACTTTCGTTTCTGAAGTATACAACTCGCTACACGCGTGTACCTATGGACGCGTGCATATGTCCGGTAGCGGCCCGAGCCTTTTCGTCCTGATGAAAGACCATCGCAGGGCTGAAAGGGTTTTTTATGCCGTCCGCCGCCGGTTTCGTGATAGATGCCATGTGTTCCTCGCGAGCACCTGGTAGCGCGCCGGTGCCGCAGGAGAAGGGGGAAGGCGATGGATATCACCGAGGTCAGGGTCTTCTTGAAGGAAAGCCCCGACAAGAAACTGAAGGCATACGCGACGGTCACGTTCGATAACGCGTTCGTCGTGAGGAATATCAAGGTCATCGAAGGCATCAACGGGCTGTTCATCGCCATGCCTTCGCGCAAGCTCAAGGTCCCGTGCCCGAAGTGCGGATACCGCAACGAGGCGCGCAGCAAATACTGCAATCAGTGCGCGACGCAGCTGCCGGCCGTGGCCAGGCCGGTGGGCGGTGAGCACGAAACGGACGGCGCCCAAGCCGAGCACCGCGACATCGCGCATCCGATAACCCAGCATTTCAGGGATTACCTCCAGAAGAAGGTCCTGGAGGGCTTTGAGGCCGAGAAGATCAGAGGGTCGTCGTCCTTGCGGGGGATCGAGGAGTAGCGGATATTGCCCGGTGGTGCAACTGGCAGCACATCAGACTTTGGATCTGAGTATCCTGGTTCGAGTCCAGGCTGGGCAGCCACTTTGAAAGAGTGTCATCGTTTTGCACTGTGAGCGGCGTTGTGACACGGCGCCGCCGGGCCTG
>CAZDLS010000163.1:0-2350 GCA_964506425.1 uncultured Planctomycetia bacterium
CCCGTGCGAAAAACGTCGGAAGGGTCGCCGAAAGGCGTCTTGAGGGCGGTCTCCCTGAGACCCTCGATCCCCTCCATCTGATACACACCGCTGCCGCCGATGATCCCGACCTTTGCCATACGTTTACCCCCTCTTGCATTCGCTTTGCTTCACTAGCCTTCCCTCAAAGCGTCCTGCATGCATCTCTCCTGCCTTACTGCATGCAGGGACAAACAATAGCTATCCCCTGATTTGGGACACCGACCGAATCACTTCTTTGCCAGCTCGCCGGCCCGGCGGCAGGCCGCGCGGACCGCCTCCGCCAGCGCCTCGGGCGTCTTGCCCTCCCGTATCAAGACCTCCATGCCCGCTTCCGTGGTGCCGCCTTTGGAGGCGACGCGCTTGATGAGCGTCGGCGCGTCGAAGTTGACATCGAGGAGGACCAGGGTACCCGCGACCGTCGCCCGCGCCAGCCGCTCGGCGGCGCGCTCCTCGATGCCGAGCCCCTGAGCCGTCCTCTCCAGGACCCGGGCTATCTCATCGGGACCCAGGACATCCTTAAGGTACGCGACGAAGGCCGGGCCGCTGCCCGAGACGGCCGTCACGGCGTTCATCTGATCATCCGGCACGACGACGACCGCGCCCACGGCCTGAAAGATCCTTTTAGCGAGCGCTTGATGTGCCGCGCCCACCGACGGGCTGAAGCTCAGCGCCGTCACGCTGCGGCCGATCAGCGCGTTGAGGTTCGGCATCGCCCGCACGACCGCGCCGCCGGCCAAAGCCTTCTCCAGATACGCCAGCGTGACGCCGGCGGCGATGGAGATGACGAGCGTCTGCGGCCGGCTGCGCAGCGCCGCAAGCACGGGACCGATATCCTGAGGCTTGACGGCGACGAGGACGATGTCGCTGACCTGCGCCAGATCAGCAAGGGAAGACGCGGCGCGCACGCCTGCATGACGGACCAACCCGTCCTGCCGGGCCGTATCGATGTCGTGCACGAGGAAAGACCACGATGAAAGGCGGCGCGGGATGAATGTCGCCAGCGCCGCGCCCATGTTGCCGCAACCGACGATACCGAGGGTCACGCCCTGATCGCTCATGTTCTCTCCCCGAAGAGGGCCCGTCCTAATCGCACGACGGTCGACCCCTCCTCGACCGCCACCTCAAAATCATCCGTCATGCCCATCGACAGCTCCCGGAGCCGGGCCTGCGGCGGCCGCGGGGCGTTGAGACCGTCGCGCAGCTCCCGGAGCCGCCGGAAGACGGGCCGGGCCTCTTCGGGGTCCTCCACGAGCGGGGCCACGGTCATCAACCCCGTGACGCGCAGATGGGCCAGGGACGCCATCGACGCGAGTGCCGCAGCGACCTCGCCGGCCGCGAAACCGTATTTGGCGGCCTCGGCCGAGACGTTCACCTCAAGAAAGACCTGCTGGACCTTCTGCATCCGGGCGGCGTGCCTTTCGATCGCCTCGGCAACGCGCAGGCTGTCCACCGAATGGATCACGTCAAAGATCCGCACCGCCTCCCGGGCCTTATTGGTCTGCAGGTGTCCGACGAGATGCCACCTTAGCCCCGCGCCGCGTTCCTGCGCGAAGCGGTCGAGCCGGTCATATTTCGGGAAGGCCTCCTGAAGGCGGCTCTCGCCGATCAGATCCACCCCGGCAACGATCGCCTCCTCGATGCGCCGGGCGCCCACGCCCTTGGTCACGGCCAAGAGCGTCACCTCCTCGGGACAGCGGCCGCTGCGCGCGGCAGCCCGGGCGATCCGCTCGCGGCAAAGGATCAGATTATCCCGGATCACATCACGACCTGTTTAAAAATAATCCTGATACAGATGTCTGATGGAATCGACCAGACGCACGACCTTGTTCCTGGGCTCCTGAAGAAGGAAGGGCTCCTGTCCGGGGACCGCCGAGCGGCGGCGCTGAACAAGACCCGCCGCCGCGGCACAGGTCACAGACAGGGAGACCGGCGTGTGCGCCATGCCCCGGGGCACGCCCAGGCGCACCGGCAAAGCAAGGTCCTGCTCCAGCTTTTCCAGGAGTCCTTCGACCAGGCTTAAGCCTCCGGTCACGACGACGGACGTACCGGGCCGCGTCACGGCGTGGCTCTCGGCCACGGCGTCATGCAAGAGCGCCACGAACCTGTCCATCTCCGAGACGACGACGCCGACGAGGTCTTTCTTGGAGACGGGCCGGAACATCCCCTCGGCGCGGATCATCACCGCGTCGGACTCCTGAGGCTCGGCGTCGATCTCCAACGAATCCCGGGCAAGGACCTCGGCCACCTCCATCGTCACGTGGCAGTAGTTCGCGATGATCTCAGCGATGTGGCGGCCGCCGAAAGGCAAAACGCGCACATGGCGCGTGCG
>CAZDLS010000164.1:0-2337 GCA_964506425.1 uncultured Planctomycetia bacterium
AAGTCCGATATCGGCAAGATCATCATCGATGAGAAGTCCGCGACGGTGATCATCATCGACGAGGCCGAGACCCTGGACCTGCTGGAGAAGACCCTGCGCAGCCTCGAGCAGACCCGGCACACCGAGATCTTCACGCTCAACTACGCCAAGGCCGACGAGATGCAGGGGAAGATCGCCCCGATCCTGACCCCCGGCGCCAGCCAGGTCCAGGTCGATACGCGCACCAACAAGCTCGTCGTGACGGACCTGCCCGAGAAACTCAAGAAGATCAAAGAGGTGATCCTGGCCTTCGACGAGGAAGACAAGCAGGTCCAGATCGAGGCGCAGATCGTGCAGATATCGCTCAACGAACAGACCGCGACCGGCGTGGACTGGGAGAAGATGTTCGCGTACCACAGCCTGAACCCGATCACCCTCAAGGGGACGTTCCCGCTGACGGGCGTGCAGGAGGCCGGCGAGTTTTCCGTCGGGACGCTCGCCCGCAACGATTTCAACCTCGTCATCGATTTCCTGAACACCATCGCCAAGACGAACGTCCTGTCGCGGCCGCGCATCATGGCTCTTAACAACGAAGAGGCCAGCATCCTGATCGGCTCCAAAGAGGTCTACTTCTCGCAGACGCAGAGCCAGTCGTCCGTCACCACGACGACGGCCGAGGCCGTCAACTTCGTCGACGTGGGCGTGAAGATCAACGTCACCCCGACCATCACCGACGACGGCTTCATCATCATGAAGATCCGGCCGGAGGTCAGCTCCGTGCGTGAGATCGCGACCTCGCCGTTGGGCAGCTCGGTGCCTGTCGTTGAGACCGCGCAGGCCGAGACGACGGTCAAGGTGCGCGATAACGTGATGGTGATGATCGCGGGCCTGATGAAAGAGGAGCTCCGGGACAACCGTTCGCGCTATCCGTGGATATCCGAGATCCCGCTTCTGGGCTGGCTCTTCGGCTCGAAGTCCAACCAGAAGGTCAAGACGGAGCTGGCGATCTTTTTGACGCCGCACATCACCCGCGGCGACGAGGAACGCGTGGACGCCGCCGAGGAAGAGGTCCGGACGTACGGCATCCTGACCAAGCAGCCCAAGGGGACTATCGAGTGAACGGCCGCCGGCGGGAGCCGGCGGTCTCCTGTGACGTGCCTATGAACCTCACAAAGATACTTTTGGTCTTCGTCGGCGGCCTCCTGGTGCTCGCGGCCGTCATCGGCTTCTTCCTTTATTTCGGCGAGGTGGAGAACAACCGCCGCTACCGCGCCGAGACGCGGCGCCTCTCCGAGGAGGCGCAGGAGCAGGTCCGCGCGTTGGAAGACGATCTGCGCGGCGAAAAAGAAAAGGCCACGCAGGCCCAGCAAAAGGTGCTGGATCAGCTGTCGGTCTTCGCGCAGGAGCGCGACGCCGCGATCAAGAAAGTGGAAGATGTCACCGAGCAGTTCAGGAAAAAGCTGGGCCTCTCCGAGGGCGCGAGCGAGGATATCAACAAGTTGCGCGATATGGTGACCAAGCTGCGCAAGGAGAACGAAGAGGGGATAAAGGGCTTAGAAGTGTTCTTCAAGAAGAAACAGATGACGTACGAGGCGCGCATCCTGTCGCTCGAGGCACAGGCCGCCAAGGCCAAGGAGCGCTACGAGAGCGAGGCCGAAAGGTATCATTATAATCTGGGCGTGGTCCACACGCAGACCAAGGAGTTCGAGGCGGCCGTCAAGGAGTTCAAGAAAGCCCTCGCCTTCAATCCGCGCAACGCCAAGGCCCACTTTAACTTAGGCATTATATACGACGATTACTTTCGCGATCCTGAGAGCGCCCGTTACCACTACCTCAACTTCCTCGAGCTCGACCCCCTCTCGGACGACGCCGACTCCGTGCGCGAGTGGCTCAACACCCTTGGCCCAAAAAAACAATGAAACGCCGTTTCCCCATTGACTGGCGGATGGTGCTGGGATTCGGCGGCCTCTTGTCGCTGGTGGCCGTCATTGGCCTCATCGGCGTCCAGCAGATCGAGATGTTGAACCGCACCGTCACGCACCTGGCGCGCGTGGACATCCCCCTGCAGAACGCCGTCCAGGAGATGAAGTCGAGCAACAATAAGTACGCCATCGGCATCCGCAGTTATATCTTCTGGAAGAGCGCGCGCTACCTCGACGCCGCGGCCGTCGCGAAAACGGACCTCGCAAAAGAGGCGGCGCAGAGCTTCGAGAAGAACATCGCGTTCTACGCATCGAGGGCGACGACCGCGGAACAGCACGGCTGGATCACGACCGCGCGCGACAGCCAGGAGCAGCTGCGCGCTATCGGCGAGCGCATCATGAAGCTCTCCGACGCCTCGGCCGCCGCCGAGGGCGA
>CAZDLS010000165.1:0-2309 GCA_964506425.1 uncultured Planctomycetia bacterium
CAACCTGCCCCTGGAGCTCGAGGGCACCCTGGACCGCCTCAAGGAGGCCGGTGTACTCGTGGACGGCGACCTGGGCTTCCTCAGCGTCGCTGGCTACTGGGTGGACGCCCGTTACGCCCTCGCGGACAACAAGGCCCAGGTCAACCCCGAGGCCGTGGTCTCCATCGAGACCCTGAGCCTCTTGATGGGCGGCTACCTCGCCGCCCAGCTCTACAAGGACCTGCCCTTTGCCGAGAAGATGGGCTATTTCTATATGCTCTCTTATATGCGCAGCCTCCCGGTCGAGAAGCGCCGCCAGGTGGCCGCCGAGCTCAACATACTGACCTCCTACAAGGAGAAGGAGGCGGAGAGGCTCGGCACCCGTCTCCTGGCCGAGGTCAACCTCGACCTCGAGATGCTCCTGCCCAAAGACAAAGATCTCGTCTCTTTCGTCTACCGCCGTGACATGGCACTGAGCGCTGCCCGCGCCCTGCGCATCGCCGCCGAGACCGCCGGCCTCACCATGGCGGACGTCGTCCTCGTCATGGAGCACCCTGCCTTTTTCGAGACGGTCCTGGGTCTGCGCTCCGCCACCGTCATCGACGGCACCTACACCAGGGCCCAGAAGAAGCGCCTCCTGACGCTCCTGAACGTCTTCGACCACATCGAGGGCGCGGGGCTCTCGATCCAGGAGCTCCCGGACGGGCGCCTTTACGTCTTTAACGAGTACGACGCCAAGAAGCTCGCCGCCAGGGAAGAGGCCCGCCGCAACCTCGCTTTGAGCAACGAAGGCTTGGCCCACATCATCCGCCTGCAGGCGGCCTCCGAAAAGGGTGGGGTCCTCTGGCGCCTTGCCTTAAAGCCGACCGCGATGGACGCCGGACTCCTGGGCCTCTTGCGGGACGGGGTGGCCAAGACGCTTTTGACCACCCGCATCCACGAGAACTTCACCACCTGGGACATGCAGCGCCGTATCTGGCGCTCCGCCGGCCTGGGGAGCCGCTTCTATGAGCTGGGCCGGCCCAGGGTCGACGTCATCGCCATGGCCACCATCGACCGGCCGCAGGCGACCCTCGACCAGATCGAGACCGAGCTCGAGAACGCCCGCATCTTCAACCGCCGGGTCATCTTCATGCTCATCGACGACTCCGGCGTCGTGCGCGCCGGCAAACCTCACTCACCCAACTACAACCTCGACATCAACGCCAAGAACCTCAAACATCTGCGCGACACCTACGGCACGAGCTTCATCCACCTGACCTATGAGAACCGCGACGCCGACCAGGACCTCTGGACCGAGGCCACCCGCCAGCGCCTCGACGCCAAGCTCGCCAGCGGCACCATCGAGCGCGTCTTCATGGATATCCTGCGCGACAACGACCTCCTGGACGAGGCGACCAACACCGTCAAGAAGAAGGAGTTCGCCAAGTATGTCTTCAACAACATCTTCCGCCACATCTCCGGCGTGCGCAACTACACGTTCTTAAAGGCCATGGGCTACCGCGTCATGAGCGAGGACGACGACGCCCCGGCGGAGACCTACGTGGTCGCGGCCAAGGACCTGGCGAAGATCCGCCGCCAACGCAAGGCCGCCCGCACGCGCCAGATGAAGAAGCTCTTCAAGGAGGCCTCCGTCGTCTTCGGCCTCAACGGGGAGGACGTCATCACCTCCGAGGCCCGGCTCTATGAGCTCTGGGCCGATGAGACCGACCCGGCCCGCCTCAAACAGCTCAATGAGCTCGAACAGAAGTACTTCGGCTATAACGCCGACGGCACCCAGGGTCTTGTGCCGCAGGCCATGGGTGAGATCAAGACCTACTCCAGCCACTACATGGACAAGCGCTACAAGTTCACCCACCAGCGCTATGAGGGCCTCAACCGCCCCAAGGCCGGCCACGACCCCGAGGACGGCCGCATCCTCCACGAGGACATGCCCGAGCACCAGGTCACCATCAGCGACTTCTACTACAGCGTCAAGGAGGGCCGCCTGGAGAAGAAGGACGGCAAGTTCATGGTCTACCCCGTCAACATCCTGGCCGGCGCCCGCGACCTGGGCAAGAAGGTCTCAGAGACGAACCTGGCCACCTTCACCTACAGTCTGCGCGGCACTATTGCCGTCCCGGCCGACGGCGCCGAGGCCGCCGAGAACGGCGAGCGCATCGTCGAGTACGTGGCGTATCCCTTCATCAACGACCACGACACCTCCGGCATGGGCCAGGAGATCCGCTACCTTTTGAGCGACTCCAAGTTCTGGTACGACCTGCAGCACACCCACCAGTCGGCCCTCGTCGTCAACTCCGTGCGCGGCTACAGCGCTTTGACCACCTGCG
>CAZDLS010000166.1:0-2277 GCA_964506425.1 uncultured Planctomycetia bacterium
ACACAGCGCGGGGCGTACTCCGAAGGCAGGTAATCCGGCCGCAGGTAATACTCAGCCATCCCCTTTTGCGTGAAATTCGGGTAAAAGTCCACGCTGAAAGGCGCCGGCCGGCCCAGGATCCCGCGCATCTTCCCGAAGAGCTTCTTAGGGTCTATCCCCGGATCAAAGACAAAACCCTCCCAATCGCGCGACGAACAACCAAGCATCCTATCCACGCGTCCCTGCTCCTCCAGGACCTTGGGGCCGAGAAAGATCAGGTTGTGGAACGTCAAAGACGCGGCCTCGGCCTGCCGCGCCACGCCGAGCAGGGCCTCGAGCCGCTCGTAATTGTACTTCGTGATCGTGCACTGGAGATTGATAAAAGGCTTCGAGCGTCCCAACGCCTTCTTGGCCGCATTGACACGGCCGATCCCCTCCATGATCCTGCCGAAGACACCCGGCAGGCCGCGGATCTCGTCGTGGAGCGCCTGGTCGCCGTCAACGGAGATGTTGAGCTCGTCCCAACCCATCCTGACGATCTCACCGGCCACGCGGTCGAGGAGCGTTGCGTTGGTGATGACCAGACCGTGCATGCTCCTTTCCTTGACCGCCGCCATGATCGGCACGATCTGCGGATGCAGGAGCGGCTCGCCGCCGAAGAGGGTGATGTTCGGCCGCACGGCCCCGACCTCGTCGAGGACGCGCACGACCGTCTCTTCGGCAAGCATGTCCTTAAGCACCCCCGCCCCCTCCTTTTTGGTGACCCCCTGGTCACCCCACTGGCCGCACATCTTGCAGCGCAAGTTGCACAAGCGCGTCAGAAAGAACGTGATGGCCTCGGGCGCCGGGCTGCGGCCCGTGCCGGACCTATAAGCGGCGTACGCCCCGAGCCGTTTTGCCGCGACCCGCACGGCATACGCCGGCTGCCTCAGGGCCTTGCCCACGAACCGCCTCACATTGCGCAACGGTATCATCGCTTCACGCCCCCGGTCACGACCTCGATCATCGTCCTGATATCGTGCTCCTCGACCAGCGGATGCACCGGCAGGGTCACCAAACGCTGGGCAAAATATTCGGCCTGCGGGAACGCCTGCGTCCCGCCTAGATCAAAGACGTGATGCAACGGCCTGCCGTAGAGCCGCGAGGCCTCGATGCCGCGGCCGTCCAGGGTGTCGATGATACCCTGGACGCGGGCCGGATCCTCCACGATGACCGGAAAGCGGTTCATTACCGGCTGGACATCCGGCGACCAGCGCGGCAGCGCGATGCCCTTGACGCCGGACAAACCTTCCATCAAAGCGGCCGCATGGGCCCGCCTCTTCAAAAAGGGCTCCTCGCTCGCAGCCAACAGACGCCGGCCAAAGGCGGCCTGGAAATGCGTGAGGCGCGACACCGGGACGTCGAGCGGCACGCTCGTCTCCTTGTAACGGGCGATCAGCGGGGCGAGCATCCCGTACAGATGCGGATTGAAGGCCAGATAGAGCGCCCCGCATTTGACGATGCGGTCCAGGCGCTCGAAGAGACCGGCCGGCCTCAGATTTGCAAAAGCCTCTCTCAAGAGGGGCACCAGCCGCTCGTCCGACGTGACCACGCACCCGCCCTCATATGTCGGCAGGTTCTTCCCGCGGTTAAAACTATAAAAAGAGACGTCGCCGAAGGCACCCACCGGCTGCTCCCCGATCTTTGCGCCGAACGCCTGGGCGCCGTCTTCGATGAAAAAGACATCGCGCGACAAGCGTCCCCGCAGGGTCGCCGCTGCCGCCCACGGGATGCCGAACATGTGGACCCCCACGACGGCCAGGGTGCGCGGGGTGACCCGCCGCAGCATGTCGTGCGCATCGGCATTGAAATCATCCAGGGTGATGTCGCAGCAGACGGGCTTGAGCCCCGCCTTGTGGATCGCGACGACGAGGCTGGGCGCGGTATAACAGGGCAGGACCACCTCGTGGCGGGAGCTCATCGTGCGCAGCGCCCGCAAGACCAGAAAAAACGCGGCCACGCCGGAGTTCACGAGGAGCCCGAAGTCCTTGCCGGCCCCGGCCGCCAGCTCTGCGGCAAACCGCTCCTGCGCCCGGACGTCAAGGCATCCGGCCCAGGCCCGGCACCAGTCGCCGAAGCCGATGGGATGTCCGACAATAGGGACCTTTCTCATGCCGCGCCGCCTCTCTTACCAGTCAAAAAGTAAAACCATGCCAAAAATCTCGCGCATCCATCTGCCAGCCGAAAGTTATGATAACTTCTGGCCATATTTTATCACTACCCTTAAAATCCTCTGATTGTCGTTTAAAAGATAGTCTT
>CAZDLS010000167.1:0-2202 GCA_964506425.1 uncultured Planctomycetia bacterium
CCCAACGATATAGGAGAGGTCCTTGCCCGTGAGGTTGATCGTGTACTGCTGCCACGTGGACGTCAATTCAAAAGGACCGACCGACATTTCCGTCGTGTCCGGATACGTCCCCTTGAGGCCGCCGACGCTGAACTTGTCGATGATCTCGCCGCCCTTCTCGCCGCGGGCCCAGAAGGTAAGCTTGTTCAGGCCCGTCAGGTCGAAGCCGCCCTTCCTGCTGCCCCAGTTGTTGGCGGGGTTCTGCCAGTAGACGCCGGCCCAGCCCTGCCCGCCCGACCTCTCGGCCGTGTAGATGAACTTGATACAGGTGGAGCCGCCGTGCGGCTCGCCCATGTACTTGTCGTCCATCGAGATGTCCCGCGCGTCGCCCATCCATCCCGACGGGATATAATGGTTGTCCGGGGACTTGCTGTCCGCATACACGGAGAAGGCCTTGACCGTCTCCTGGGCATACAGACCCTGCCGGCAGAACGCGACGAGCGCCGCCAGCAGAAGGATGCTCAATACCTTTCTCATGCCACACCTCCCTTTTTTACTTCTTCCATAACCGTTGATACACGTAGTAACTCTTGCGCAGCTGCCGAAGGAAAGGGCTTGAGGCGCCGTCGCCCTGACCCGCGACGCCCAGCCACTCCTCGTGCATAAAACCATCCGAAAAGGGCCCGACCCACAGCCCCTTTGTGTCATGGACCGCCGGCTCATACCCCTTCCACCACTCGTCCAGGTATTCGAACAGGACGCCGCCGATCGCGTTGCCGGCGCCGTCCGCAAAAGCCATGTTCGCCTCGATGTCCTCCCAACAGCCTTTCAGGTACTCCGCCTGCTGTTCCTCGGCCGCCTCGCGGGTAAGGCAATACGTGTACGCCGGGCAGCCGTACTCGCTGATGAAGGCGGGGCGGTCCGTCTCCTGCTGCACCGACTCCCAGTAAGAACCAAAGCCGAAGTCGCCACGATACACATTGGCGCCGAACATGTCGACGTCGGGCGCGTGCTTGCCGAAAGACTCAAGATAGAGCGTGTCGCCGCTGGCCACCGCGACCGGGTGCTCCGGGTCGAGCGACTTGATCAAAAGCGCGGCTTCATTGACGAACTTCCAGAAGGCGTCAGGCTTCTTGTCGGCGTTGCAGGCGACGCCGTAGACGTTCTCGTTGCCCAGGAGCCACATCAGGATGTAGGGCTCGTCCTTGAACTCGAGGACCATCTTGCGGACCGACTCCAGCATCGCCTTCTTATGCTGCTCGTTCTCGTAGTCCGTGCCCTCGTGCCAACTCGCGCCGGAGCCATGGGCGTACTTGCCCAAAAAGTCGCCCAGGATCACGCGGATGCCCGTGCGCTTGTACATGTCGCGCAGGATCTTCTTGTTGAGCGCGTAGGGTTGGTGGTACAGGCGGATGGTGTTGACGCCCATGCGCTTCAGGATCTCAAAGTCCCCGATAGCGCGCTCTCCCCGGTCCTGTTTGTCGTTCAGGTTCTCGTCGATGAAGGCGTCATAAGGACCGTCACACTTGCCGTTGTGGTCATAATCATACTCCATCCAGTTCTTGAGCGAGCCGTCATCGGGGCTCTGGCCGACCTTGACGACGGCGTAGGTGATGCCCTTGATGACATAGGGCCGGCCGTCGACCAAAAGCTCCCAGTCGCCGTTGGCGTATTGCACGAAACGGACCAAACCCTTGCCCAGCGTGCGCTTGACCTGGCTCTTCTGCTGGCGGACGTGGAAAAACCTCTTCAGGCGGTCGGAGAGCGTCTCGGGCATGTGGTCCTTGACGATGCGGCCCGGGGTCACGACGAAGGCGTCGTTGGAAATGTCGTTGTCGTAGCCGTTCAGGACGCGGATCGAGGCGCCCTCCAGCTTCATGTTGACCTGCGGGACCTTCTTCATCAGGTATTTGATGCGGGCGATCGCGGCCTGACCGACGTACCACGGCGTGTGCCAGTACGTCCAGCCGACGGTGTGCGGATAATGGATGACGATGGCGTAATACGCCTTGATCGCATGCTTGATGAGCCCCGACTTCTCAAGAATGAGGCCCATGTAGAAGAGTTTGATGCCCGGCGGCTCCGAGGCGACGGCCCACTTGATGAAGGCCGCCTGGAGGTCCGGGGAGCGCACGAAATCCCAGGGACTGCCGGCGATGCGATTCTCCTTGCGCACCGCCTGGAACTGCGGGTCGAAACGCACGCTCGCCGTGTTCGGATGGA
>CAZDLS010000168.1:0-261 GCA_964506425.1 uncultured Planctomycetia bacterium
AAAACCAGCCGGATGACGGGGATGACGAGGACGACGAAGGCGCCGTCTCCTCGCCCGCGCAGCAGTCAGCCGCAAGAGGAGAGTGGGTATTCCCGGGTCTCCACAGGCAGGCGGGGCGGCGATTCTCCGGTGCCTACATCTTTGTCCCGTACGGGAGGTCTTCGTTCTATTCGCTGGAGCTCTTCGAGCCGGCGGTCAGGTCGCGGGGTCGCCGCATCGGTCCAACAGTTTTACGGTTACGTTCGGGAATTGAATGCTCGC
>CAZDLS010000168.1:271-2097 GCA_964506425.1 uncultured Planctomycetia bacterium
AAGCGTCCCACGCCGCACCGCCATGGTTATGGCACGACCCTCTTCGTGAACGGGCTTCTGCATGCGTGGGCCTTCACCCAAGGGCTCGAGGCGCCGCCGCGTTGGGGCCTCGTGTATGCGGTCGCCTCTCCCGACAATGAAGAAGCGAAAGAGGTCAGCAAGTTCCTGGAGTTCCTCGGTTTTAGATTGTTCCATTCCCTGGACCAGATCCCCGTCGAGATCCGGGAGGACGCCCGTGAGCAGCTGGACGGCCTGGAACTCTCTTACCTGTGGCTCTGGGTGACGGACCTGGACGGTCTTGCCGGCCGCGCCCTGGAGTTGCACGCGTTCCCCGAGGTTGCGCTCCCCGGCCATCCCCTGTTTGAGTCTGGCGCAGAGGCACCCAAGGCGCTCGTTGTGGACGACTCCATGCAGACGCCCAGGCGCGTCGTCGACCATCTGAAGCATGAGGGATTTGAGGCCCTGGGCGTCTGCGCCTTGCGGTCTCTGGCAGACGCCAAGGCGGTCGTGCGGGAGGCGGCAAATGAAGAGATGCCGTTCTCTCTTGTGATCTCTGATCTGGATATTTCAGGAAGCCCGTTTGATCTGCGGTACAAGCTGCACGGCCTCTTGTTCGCCCTTTGGGTCAAGCAAGAGTACCCGCAGACCCGCGTCATCCTGCACTCCACCTTCTTTAATAAGGGCGACACCCTGGGTAAGGTCTTGAGACCCATTGCGTTCTTAGTGAGGATGAAGGCCGAGAAGGCGGGCATCGAGGTCCAGGGCAAAGAGGTCATCTGCTCTCAGGCCGCAGACGCGGCCGGCGCCTCCTCCTCGCCGGCGGCGCACAGGAAGAAGGACAAGAAGGAAGATCGGCCGGATAAGGCGCGGGTCGTTTCCTGCAAGATGGGTGAGCGCAGGAAGGGCGCGGTCATCCTCCTGCACGGAGGGCCGGGGATGGGCTACGGCTACTTGTTGTATCCGGACAGGGCCGATGTCAACCCGTTTGTGCGGTTGGCGCAGGATTATCAGCTGTTCTTCTTCGATCAGCCCGGCTGCGGCTCTCGGAGAGACATGGCGTCTCAGCATATCCGAGTCAGGAACATCTTCGAGGACGTCGAGAAGGCCCGGCACGAAGAAGGGGCGAACAAGGTCCACCTCATCGCGCATTCCTGGGGTGCGGTCCCGGCCGCCCATTACGCCGCGGCCTACCACAACAGGATGCTTTCGTTGACGCTGATAAGCCCTGCGCCGATGTTTGACGACGACGCGATCCAGGACTTCGTCCAGCGGCGCAAACACGTGATCGGCGGCTTGAGCCGGGTCGAAGGCGGCTGCCTGCATTACTGGCTGCGCCTCCTGGGGCCGGCCTTCTTTGACCAGCATCAGGTCCTGGATTTCGCCAAGACCTTCAAGGTCGAGACGTATCGCGACATGGAGCGCAGCTGGCAGGTCTTAAGGCGCGAGGCCCTGGACCATGAGTGGCATCGTAAGGCCTTGGACAGCGCGCACTGCCCTGTCCATATCTTATACGGAGACAGCGAAGAGCCGCTCTTTTCGGTCCACTACTATGAGTCCCTCAGACGTTACGCCGCCCACGGCGGCGCCGTGTCCGTGGTCCGCGACAGCGGGCACTACTGCTTCATCGAGCAGCCCGACGCGACCGCCCAGCACCTGGCCGGTTTCCTCGACGCCGTCTCCTCCTCGCCGGCAGGGTCACGAAGCCGCAAGGAGGGCAAGGAGGTCACGCTGGATTATTTTTTGGGATTTGCCAAGTCCTACAAGAGGATATCGGTCACGCTCATAAGAGAGCTCAGGAAGCTGGACCGGGTAGGCGACAGGATAAG
>CAZDLS010000169.1:0-1964 GCA_964506425.1 uncultured Planctomycetia bacterium
GCCTTCTTCGACTTCTTGCGGGCCCCCGCAGCCGGCTCAGGATCAAAGTAGTGGTCAAAAGGGATGCCGAGTTTCTCGATGCGGCTGATGCACCCCTCCATCTCCTCGGTATCAAATATCTCGATGTAGTCCAGGCTTTCTTTCTCGCCCTTGATCGAACTGGTGAGCTTGGCGAGCTCGGCATCAGAATACAAAAAATGGTACTCGCCCTCCACTTTAGCCCTATAAATAGGCAGTTTTTTGGTCTTCTTATGCCTATTTTCAACCAATTTCTTGAAATTCACTCCCTTTTTGTCTAAAATGTGCGAAAAGCGTTCCAACTGGACGAGCGCCTCCAAAAGATCCTTAAATTGAGGGTCGTTAAGGGTTTTCTTGCCTGACAAGATCGTGAACTTGTACCCCTCCCGGCCCACGTCCAGCATCAGCTGGTTCATCTGCTCCTCGGTCTGGATGTACTCCTCGCGCTGGCCTCTCTTGATCTTGTACAGAGGGGGCTGGGCGATGTACACGTACCCGCCCTCGAGCAGCTTAGGCAGCTGCCGCAGGAAGAGGGTTAAGAGGAGCGTGCGGATGTGCGAACCGTCCACGTCCGCGTCGCACATGATCACGACCTTGTGATAGCGCAGCTTCTCCGCGTTGAACTCCTCCCCCACGCCCGTGCCCAGGGCCGTAATGATGGTGCGGATCTCTTCGTTGTTGAGGATCTTGTCCAGCCTCGACTTCTCGACGTTCAGGATCTTGCCCTTGATGGGCAGGATGGCCTGGAACCTGCGGTCCCGCCCCTGTTTGGCGCTATTATGGACAAAGACGCCGCTGGCCAAGGCAAAGTTGTGCGTGCCCGGGACCTCGAGGTCGTAGACGTCCATCCTTTCGGAAACTCTTTCTATGCGCCGGACCTTGTGGTTAAAGTTTTTCACGGCCTCCCGCAACGCTTCCTCGTCGCCGCCAAAGAACCGCGTTACCAATGTATCCCGCCTCACGAGATTCTTATTTTTCTTGGGCCGAGCGACCCTTTCTGCGTCATATCTGTCGATGCTGCCGTGTTTGTCGTAGAGCTCTTTGGCAAAGGCGAGGCTCGCCTGTAAATACACGCGATCGTAGGCGGCTTTGCGCTTCTCCCGAAAGGCCGGCGTCCATTGTCTTTTCGTCGTTTCTCTGCGCCAAGCCACCAGATCGCCGTCCCGCCATTGCGCTTTGGCGATCTTCGAAAGGTTCTCTCTGAGGGCAGGGCGCGCTTCAAAATACGCCTTCACGCGAAGAGCCTGCTTCTTTCTGTTTTCCTGCTTGGACCAATAGCTCTTTTGAGCCTCGTCGAGCATCTTGAGGACCCGCGCCTTGTAAACCGGATCCCGGTCAAAAAAATCCAGGAACTTTGCGACCATGTATTCTTTATATGCCGGGTCTTCCCACTGCTTCTTGGCCCGGGCGCTTAAAACGGCCCCCAGCTCCTTCATGGTTTGAGAGATCTTGGCGCGATAGGCCGCGCTTCTCTTGATCTTGTTGCACTTCTCGATGGCCTCTTTCGTATGAAGCGTCGCGGCTGCGTGATCCCGGTGAAGGGCGAGATGCTCGTCGGAGGTCAGCCGCGTGATGTTCGGCGGATCGTTGTTGGACTTGTCAAAATCAATGTGGTGCTTATGCGAACCGCGTGTTTCGGCGTAAGCACGGCGCCCTAGATTATACCTATCGGCCAGCAGGTGCGTGAACACCCACTTGTGTGTCCGGGGGTCCAGGACCATCTCGTATCCTTCGATGGTGATCCGATGCTTCTTTTCTGAAAATGTTCTCTGCAGCGGCATGAGGCTCATGCGGGGCTTCAGGTCCTTGGCCTGGATAAACGAGCCGTCGCGCAGCATGAACCGATGATCGGGGGTACAGGTGATCCCTTCGCCGTTGTCCAAAACCACCCTGATGACCTCTGCATTGCTTTTCGTCGCGCGGGGCGAAAGGATCCTCTCCACCCC
>CAZDLS010000170.1:0-1932 GCA_964506425.1 uncultured Planctomycetia bacterium
GACCGGGGCTGTCGCGGGCACGAAGAGCGCGAACACGACGACGAGCTCGGCAGGAGTCGGCTTCTGGACGGGCATCCTGTGTCTGAACACCACGAGCGGTTATACTTCGATCTGGTAATCTCCTTCCCTGCGCGACCCCTTCCCGATAAAGTAAATCCAAGTAAATCTAAGTAAAATTTCAGTTGACGCGGTAGAAATATTATGCTTTAATTAACTCTAAGGAAAAATATAACACTTTGACGGGGTCGTGTATGTACACGCTTATGGATGTGGATGAACTCGCGAACTACCTGCGGCTGAAGCGCCAGACGATCTATAACTGGTTGCACGAAAGCAAGATCGCCGGTATCAAGGTCGGCGGCGTCTGGCGTTTCGACAAGAAAGAGATCGACAAGTGGCTCAAGGCGCATCACCGGTCGGCCAAGGCCGAGAGATAAGGGGACAAGGCTATGTTTGAGATGTTCCGCAAAGAGTCCGCCGGTGTTTTTTTCAGCACGCGCGGTTTCGTGATCGTGCAACAACGCGGCGGCCGGCTCCATAACTTTTCGTGTTTCCCGTATCCGGAGGCCGTGCGCTCCCAGGTGTCCGACATCCAGGACATCTTCCAGGTCTTCCAGAACAACATGGTCGAGCTCGTGGCCTTCATGCAGAAGGCCCTGCGCGACAGCCGCGTCGATACGCGCAGCATCGTCGTGGCCCTGCCCTCCAAGGACCTCATCATCCGTTTTTTCGAGATGCCCCAGATCCCCAAACCCGAGATCGTGGCGGGGATCAACTTTGAGATGAAGAAGTACGTCCCCTTCAAGGTCGAGGACCTCTCCTATGATTTCCAATACCGCACCCGGCCGCGGGCAAACATCCTGGAGGTCATCCTGTGCGGCATGCGGCGCGAGGGGCTCAATCGTTATCAGAACCTCTTTAAGCAGTTGAACCTTGAGGTCGAAGCCTTTGAGCCGAGCCTCTTCAGTCTGTTCAGGCTCCTGGCCGTGCGCGGGAGGATCTCTTCCAACAAGTCATACGTCATCCTCGAGGTGGACGAGGACGAGGCCGACATCCTGATCGTCGACAAGGGATTTCCTTACTTCACGCGCGACATCCGGCTGCTCGGTTTCCGCAAGGGCGGCGGGGGCGAACGCGACGCGGAGGGGATGCTGTACCGTCTCGTGAACGAGGTGCGCGTCTCGATGGACTACTTCCGCCGTCAGTTCATGAAGAAGGATATCGATGAAATGCTGATCCTCTCGCGTCAGGGGACGCCTCAGTGGGGTGAACACTTCCATCGCGAGCTCGGCCTGAAGACCCAGGTCCTCTCGGTCAAGGACTTCTTTAAGGGCCGGGACGTGCCCGACGACATGATCTTCGACGTCTTCAAGGCCTGCGGGGCGTCTTGCCGCCCCCTGCGCTCGTCCTTGATAACTTTGAACCTGGCCAAGCCGGAGAAGTACGACGCGATGTCCGCTGTCATGGCCGGGCTCACCGGCCAGAACGCCGAACAGGTCCTGTTGAACTTCGTCCAGGAGTCCCGGGAGTCGCTGATCAAGGGCGCCGTCATCGGCGCGGTCCTGGTGGCGATCGGCTACGGCATGGGTTTTTCGAAGTTCTACCCCCTCGAGAGGGAGTTGCAGGCCAAGACCGTCGCGCAGCCGCCCTTTATGCCGGGCCTGGACCTTTCGTCGCTCGAGACGATCGAGCAGAGCGAGCGCGAACTGATCACGAAGAAGAGGGTCTGGGGCGATGCCATCGACGCCGCCAGCACCCAGGACCTCTTGATCCATCTGCCGCGCCTCGTCCCGGAGGGGGTCTGGGTGGTACGCATCTTCTTTTCATCGGAGAACCAATACCTGGAGCTGGAGTGTGCCTCCTATGATGAAGAGCCGCGCAAGCGTCTGGAGCTCATGAATGATTTTCTCTCGCGCCTGAAGAAGGATGAGG
>CAZDLS010000171.1:0-1841 GCA_964506425.1 uncultured Planctomycetia bacterium
GACCTTCGGCGATCACGCCCGCAAGGTGCCCATCAGCTCGACCAAGTCCATGACAGGACATTTGCTGGGCGCTGCCGGCGGGGTGGAGTTCATCGTCTGCTCTCAGGCGATCCAGCACGGCGTCGTGCCGCCGACCATCAACCTCGAGCACAAGGACCCGGAGTGCGACCTGGATTACGTGCCCAACGCGGCGCGTCATGTCAAGGTCCGGACCGCCATCTCGAACGCCCTGGGTTTCGGCGGCCATAACGCGACCCTCATCGTCAAGGAATTCAAGGGATAAGCGGGACGACGGGCGCCTGTTTGCCTGTGACCCGTTTTCGGTGGTGAAAGATGGGGCAGACCATCACGCAGAAGATCCTGGCCCGGCACGCCGGTCACAAGACCGTGGCGCCGGGCACGTTCATCTGGGCCAAGGTCGACTTCACGCTCGGCAACGACATCACGGCGCCCCTGGCCATCGACATCTTCGAAGAGGCCGGGGCCAAGAAGGTCTTTGATGCGGGCAAGATCGCGCTCATCCCGGACCACTTCACGCCCGCCAAGGACATCCAGAGCGCCGCGCAGGCCAAGCGCCTCAAGGATTTTGCCGCCCGGCATAAGATCCGCCACTATTACGAGGTAGGCCGCGTCGGCATCGAGCACGCGCTTCTGCCGCAGCAGGGGCTGGTGGGGCCCGCGGACCTGGTCATCGGCGCTGACTCCCACACGTGCACGTACGGGGCCCTGGGCGCCTTCTCGACGGGCGTGGGCTCGACCGACCTCGCCGTCGCCTGGATGACCGGCCGCGTCTGGCTGCGCGTCCCCGAGTCGATGAAGTTCGTCTTCAAGGGCGCGCGGCCCCGCTGGGTCGGCGGCAAGGATTTCATCCTCAACGTGATCGGCGATATCGGCGTCGCGGGCGCGCGCTACCGCGCCATGGAATTCACCGGGGAGGCGATCCGCAAGCTCCCCATGGACGATCGCCTGGCGATGTGCAACATGGCCATCGAGGCAGGCGGCAAGTCCGGCATCATCGCCCCGGATGACGTAACGGCGGCGTTCGTCTCAAAGACCCGGCGCCTTACGGCCTCGGCGATAAAGGGGTGGAAGCTTCTGGCGTCGGATAAAGACGCGGAGTACGTCGAGGTCAAGGAGTACGACGTGACCCGGTGGGAGCCCGTGGTCGCCCTGCCTCACCTGCCCAGCCACATCAAGCCCGTGAGCCAGGTCGGCACGGTGAGGATCGATCAGGTCGTCATCGGCTCGTGCACCAACGGACGCATCTCAGACCTGCGCGTCGCGGCCCGGGTCCTCAAGGGCCGCAAGGTCGCCGCGTGCGTGCGCCTGATCGTCATCCCGGCGACACAAGAGATTTATCTTCAGGCCATGAAGGAAGGCCTGTTCGAAACGTTCGTCAAGGCCGGCGGCGTCGTCTCGACGCCGACGTGCGGCCCGTGCCTCGGCGGCCACATGGGGATCCTCGCCGACGGCGAGGCGTGCCTGGCCACGACGAACCGGAATTTCATGGGCCGCATGGGCGCCAAGGGCAGTTTCGTGTACCTGGCCAATCCGGCGGTGGCGGCGGCCAGCGCCGTGACGGGCCGCATCACGCATCCGGATGCCGTCGTGAAGCCCAAAAAATGAGACAATGAGCCAGGCTCATTGTCTCATTTTTGAACCGCGAATTTGAGACAAAGAGTCAGGCTCATTGTCTCACATTGTCTCATGAGGGGCGTAGAATGATGATCAAGGGAAAAGTACACAGGTTCGGGGACGACGTCAATACGGACGATATCATCTCGGCGCGGTATCTGAGCACCACCGACCCCAGGGAGCTGGGCGCGCACTGCATGGAGATC
>CAZDLS010000172.1:0-1797 GCA_964506425.1 uncultured Planctomycetia bacterium
GCCATGCAAGTGCTCTCCCAACTGAGCTACTGCCCCATAAATGAGCAGACACTTTACGCAGCGCAGTGAACGTAAAGTGTAGCCCCGCCGCTGGCGGGGCGTCTGCGAATTTATCCCTGCGCCTTCCTCGCTTACTTTCCAAAGGTGCAGGGAGAACGTTTAAAAACAGCCCTTTAATGATAGTATACGGACCCCTTTTTGTCAATGGAAACCCCTTGGTTGTTCTGCAAAGGCGGGGTAACCGGCCGCTCCCGAAGGGGTTTTGCCCGTTTTGAAATGAATTGTGCTCGGGGCGGCTTTTTGGTATATTGACCCTGACGGGCCGGGGGCATACCATGAAAAAACGCATCCTCATCATCGAGGATGAGAAGGAGATCTCCCTCATCCTGAAGCTGCGCCTTGAGGCGGCAGGCTATGAGGTGCTCCAGGCCTTTGACGGCGAAGACGGGTATGAGAAGGCCTCCACCCAGGACCCCGACCTCATCCTCCTGGACCTGATCCTGCCCCGGAAGGGCGGGCTCCAGATCTTGGACGATCTCAAGTCCGACCCGAAATACAAGCACATCCCGGTCATCATCATCACCGGCCTGGCCCAGGACCTCGACGAGGTAAGAGAGGGCGCGCTCAAGGCGGACGGGTATTTCCTTAAGCCTTTCGATTCGGTAGAATTGCTGGCCGCTATCAAGGACTGCTTTAACGGCGACGCCTCCTGAAGGCTCCCCTGCGGTCGCCCCCCTGCGGCCCCCCTGCGGTCGTCTTGAACCCTTCACCGTTTTGTGTTAATATCAGCACGTGTATTTAGGGGTCCACGTCTCCACGAGCGGAAAGATCTACGAGTCGGTCGACCGGGCCCGCAGGCTCGGCTGCTCGGCCATGCAGATCTTTTCCCGCAACCCCCGGCAGTGGCGCGCCCTCGCCCTGGATGAGGCGGACGTTCGGGAGTTCCGCAGGCGGCGGCAGGCCAGCGGCATAAAGGTCGTGGCCGTGCACATCCCGTACCTGATCAATCTGGCGACACCCCACGACGACCTCTACCATAAGTCCATCGACGCCTACGTGCAGGACGTGCGCGAGACCGCCGCCCTGGGGGCCGAGTACCTGGTGACCCACATGGGCAGCTACAAGGACAGCTCGGCCGAGGCGGGCTTGAGCCGCTTTGCCGGGGCGATTGCCAAGGTCCTGCAGCGCACCCGCGACACGCAGGCGATGCTTCTTTTGGAGAACACCACCGGCGCCGGCCATTGGCTGGGCGGCGTGTTCACGGACCATGGCCGCGTCATGAAGGCCGTGCGCGACCCCGGCCGCGTGGGCGTGTGCGTCGATACCGCGCACCTCTTCGGCGCCGGCTACGACATCCGCGCGCCGCGTGTCTTTGACGCGGTCCTCGACGAGATCGAGCAGCGCTGCGGCAGGAAGGCGGTCCGGGTCGTCCACGTCAATGACTCGGCCGGCGACCTGGGGTCACGCGTGGACCGCCACGCCAGCATCGGCGAAGGCAAGATAGGCAAAAAGGCGTTTTCGCATATCGTGAACCACCCCAGGCTGCGGCACGCCGCTTTTATCCTGGAGACACCCAAGTCCACGCCGCGGGAGGACGCGACGAACCTGCGGCGCATCCGCAAGCTCATCAACACGTAGAGACTATGGGATCCGAGTTCAAGACGATCGAGGCAAAGTGGCAGAAGGCGTGGCGGGAAAACGCCCTCTACCGTGTCGAGGCCGACCCCCAGAGGCCCAAGTATTACGTCCTGGAGATGTTCCCGTATCCCTCGGGGCGCATCCACATGGGCCACGTGC
>CAZDLS010000173.1:0-1733 GCA_964506425.1 uncultured Planctomycetia bacterium
CGGTGGTGGTCTTGCCCACGCCGCCTTTTTGATTGGTGATGGCGATGACCATGTCAAGGGCGCCGGAGTTCCGGCGAATAAAGGGCCTTTATCTTGATGAGGTCTTCTTGCGTATAGTAGCGCCAGCCTTTGCTGTCGCGCCGCGCCTTGGGGAGGATGCCGGCTTTTTCGAAGTTCTTGATGGTCTGGATCGAGACCCCCAGTTCCTTGGCGACGTTGTGGATTTTGAGTACTTTATCGGGTATCATATATTAATTTAGCGACTTTAGCCCATAAACTCAACAAAATCATACCAAATCAGGCCATTTTAGTCAACAACTTTTTGACTTTTGATTAGCTTGGTGGTTTCCTGGTTACGTCCGGCTCCCGGCCCCCCACGCGAATCTCGGTGCTCGTCGGCTTGGATCCGCGAAAAAAGGGCTGGGAACCCTGCGCCGCGCCGAATTGATTCGCTTTGGGGGACCGGGAGCCGGACGTTCAACACGCCACATAATCATTTATCGCCGCAGACAAGTGTGTTATACTGAAAAAAATTATACGCCGGAGTGAAAAGATGAACATCCACGCACAACTCAAGGTCATCGGAACGCTCCTCGTCGAGCAGGGCGCGTTGACGCGCGAGCAGCTCGAGGCGGTGCGGCGGCAGGTCGAAGAGGGCGCCGTCAGCGAGACGGCGGACCTGGAGAGCGCCCTTATCGAAAAGGGCGTGTTGACCGAGCAAGGGTTGCTGCGTGCTTATGGCGCGCACTTCCGCATGCCCGTCCGGGACCTTAAGTACCTGGAGATCGACGCCGCCGTCGCCCACCTCATTCCCGCCAAGTTCGCCGGCACGCATCAGGTGTTGGCCATCGGCACGCAAGGCGATGACCTGGTCGTGGCCCTGCGCGATCCTTTTAACGTCGCGGTGATCGACGAGATCAAGGTCCTGACGCGGCGGACGATCAAGCCTGTCCTGACGCGTTCGCAGGACATCCTGGAGGCGATCCGCCGCTCTTACGGCGTTGGCGCCGAGACCGTGGAGCGGTTGGTGCGTGACGCCGCGGCCGCGCCCCCGTCAGGGCCGGACGCCGGCGGGGCCGTCGAGGACCTGAAGGAGATGGCGCAGGCGGCCTCCATCGTCGGTTACGTCGACCAGATCATCGCCGAGGCCTGCCAGCGCCGTGCCACGGACATCCACATCGAGCCGTACCGGGATCGCCTGCGCATCCGCTACCGCATCGACGGCATCTTGTGCGAGGCCAAGACCCCGCCGGACATCAAGAAGCTGCACCCGGCGATCCTCTCCCGTTTCAAGATCATGGCCAGCCTCGATATCGCCGAAAGGAGGCGTCCGCAGGACGGCCGTTGCCAGGTCATCGTCAAGGACGAGCAGGTGGACCTGCGTCTTTCTTTTTTCCCGACGCTCTTCGGCGAAGGGGTGAGCATCCGTCTGTTGCCGCGTTCGTCGGGTCGGCTTTCGCTGACGGACCTGGGGATGAGCCCGGATGCCCTGGGTAAGATGAAGACGGCGCTGGCGCGGCCCAACGGCATCATCCTGGTGACAGGGCCCACGGGTTGCGGCAAGAGCACGACCCTCTATGCGTGCCTCAACCACATCAACGATCCGTCCCTCAACATCGTAACATTGGAAGACCCCATCGAATACCAGATGGACGGCATCAACCAGATCCAGATCAACCTGCGCGCGGAGCTGACGTTCTCTCACGGATTGCGTTCCGTCCTGCGCCAGGATC
>CAZDLS010000174.1:0-1691 GCA_964506425.1 uncultured Planctomycetia bacterium
TCACCGCGGTCTCGGAGAGGGAGGTCGCCGAGCAGTGCCTGGAGCTGGGCGCCTTCGACTACATCACCAAGCCCATCAGTTTGCAGTACCTGGAAGAGTGCCTGCTGGCAAAGTTAATGGGCTCCTGAGATAGACCTCAAGAGGGGCAAGCCTTATAGCCGGCCGGATTATTTAAAAAAACAGGATGTAATTGAAAATTTTTTTAAAACAGCTATACTGTACTAAAATGATAATGTTAATAATGTTCTCCTCAGGTGAGGACAGACGACCATGAAGCTGCCGGCCAAGGTCTTGTATGCCTGTCGTGCCGTGCTGGAACTGGCCCTCCGGTATAAGGGGGAGCGGCCCGTGCGTATCGGGCATATCGCCAAGGCACAGAACATACCGAAGAACTTTTTGCTGCAGCTGATGATGCGTCTTAAGGGGGCCGGCATCGTCCAGAGCGCGCGCGGCATGAACGGAGGGTACTTCTTGGTGCGCCGGCCCGGCCAGATCACCCTGGGAGAGGTCATCCGGGCGGTCGACGAAGGCATCTTTGCCCGCATCAAGAGGGGCAGGGCAGGCGACCCGACCGGCTCCATCCTGCTCCAGATATGGGATAAGGCCAACGGCGCGGCAGCGGACCTTTTGGATAGCGAGACGCTCGAAGACGTCCTGCGCCGATGCAGGAGAGAGCCCATAAACTATCAGATATAACGGCAAGATCGGAGGAGAACATGGCCAAGAACGAGGATAAGCTGAAGATCGAATCGCTGTTGCTGCACGGCGGGCAGGTCCCGGATCCCACCACGGGGTCCCGGGCGGTCCCCATCTACCAGACGACGTCGTATCAGTTCAAGAGTACCGAGCACGCGGCCAATTTATTCGGCTTGAAGGAGTTCGGCAATATCTACACGCGGCTGATGAACCCGACGACGGACGTCCTGGAGAAGCGCGCGGCGCTTCTGGAAGGCGGGGCGGGGGCCCTGGCTGTTGCGAGCGGACAATCGGCGATCACGCTGTCGCTGTTGAACATCGCGAAGGCCGGGGATGAGATCGTCTCCGCGGACAACCTCTACGGCGGCACCTACACGCTTTTCCACTACACCTTCGCGCGCTTGGGGCTTAAGGTGAAGTTCGTCAAGTCCAACGACATCGCCGCCCTCGAGAAGGCGATCGGGCCCAAGACCAAGGCCGTCTATGCCGAGACCATCGGCAACCCGAAGCTGGACGTGGCGGACCTCGAGGCGTACGCCAAGGTCGCCCACAAGAACGGCATCCCGCTGGTGGTGGACAACACCGCGGCGCCCTATCTTTTGCGGCCCATCGATTTCGGGGCGGACATCGTCGTGTATTCGACGACGAAGTTCATCGGCGGCCACGGGACCTCGATCGGGGGCCTCATCGTCGACAGCGGGAAGTTCGACTGGACCAACGGCAAGTTCCCGCTGATCGCCGGTCCGGACCCGAGCTACCACGGCATCGACTTCGTGGAGGCCTTAAAGCCCCTGGGGAACGTCGCCTACATCATCAAGGCGCGCGTGACGCTCCTGCGCGACCTGGGGCCGGCCATGTCTCCGTTCAACGCGTTTCTCTTCCTCCAAGGGCTTGAGACCCTGCACCTGCGCATGCCGCGCCATTGCGAGAACGCGCTGGCTGTGGCCCAATACCTTGAGAAACAGCCGAACGTCTCGTGGGTCAATTATCCGGGG
>CAZDLS010000175.1:0-1655 GCA_964506425.1 uncultured Planctomycetia bacterium
GATAGTCAGTGGCAGCGAACCATGCCCGCTCCGGCGGCGAACATGCCCCTCGAAAGGGGATGGTCGCGTCGGCCGCTGAAGACACGCATACGAAAGGACACACCGTGAAGGTCACCAGCAAGCAGAGCAAGGCCAACAAGGTCTTTTTCCACGTCGAGGTGCCGCAGGAAGCGGTGCACAAGAAGTTCAACGAGGTCTACGAGCGCATCGGCCGGGAGGCGAAGGTGCCGGGGTTCCGTCCCGGCAAGGCGCCCCGTAACGTCCTCGAGCAGCACCACAGTCAGCTCGCGCGCGAAGAGGTCATCAAGGGGCTCGTCGCCGAAAGCTACGACCACAGCATCAAGGAGGAGCAGATCGACGTCATCGACCTGCCGCAGATCTCCGAGGTCCAGCTCAAGGAGGATATCCTGACCTACAAGGCCGAGGTGGAGGTCAAGCCCGAGATCGAGATAAAATCGTACAAGGGGCTCAAGCTGAAAAAGGACGAGATCGGGGTCAGCGCCCAGGACGTGACGGCCGCGGTCGACGACCTCAAGAAGGACCGGGGCGGCATCGACGAGGAGCGGCTGGCCAGGGGGCTCGGTTACCGTTCCCGCGAGGAGCTCGCCGCCTGCCTTGAAAAACAGCTCTTTTTGAAGAAGGAGAACGAGGCGCGGTCCAAGCTCGAAAAAGAGGTCATCGAACAGGTGCTCAAGAACAGCACGTTCGAGGTCCCCCGCACGCTCGTCGAGCGCCGGTGCCGCGAGCTCGAGCACCAGGCCGCGCACCAGATGGCCGAATACGGCATGGCCGAGGACGAGGTCGCCAAGCGCATCGGGGAGTTCAAGCCGAGGTTCACGGTCCAGGCCGAGGAGCAGGTGAAGGTGTATCTGGTCCTGGAGGCGATCGCCAAGAAGGAAGGGATCGCGCGCGACGACAAGATGCTCAACCGGGCCATCGAACTGTTGTTCGCCGAAGCCGAGTGGAGCTAACCAGGAGGGTCTTATGGCAGCGGATGCGATAAAGGCACAGATGTTGGTTCCCATGGTCATCGAACAGACGCAGCGCGGAGAGCGGGCCTATGATATTTATTCGCGCCTGCTCAAGGACCGCATCATCTTCGTCGGCACGCCGATCGACGATAATGTGGCGAACCTCGTGATCGCGCAGCTCCTCTTCCTGCAGATGGAGGACGTCGGCAAGGACATCAACGTGTACATCAACACGCCGGGCGGCCACGTCACGAGCGGGCTGGCCATTTACGACACGATGCAGTTCGTCAAGTGCGGGGTGGCGACGTACTGCGTGGGTCAGGCCTCGAGCATGGGGGCGCTGCTCTTGGCCGCCGGCCGCAAGGGCAAACGTTACGCCCTGCCGCACGCGCGCATCATGATCCACCAACCATGGGGAGGCGCCCAGGGCGCCGCGTCGGACATCTCCATCCAGGCGAAAGAGATCCTGCGGTTGCGCGAGACCCTCGAAAAGCTCCTGGCCAGGCACACGGGCCAGCCGCTGGATAAGGTCAAGCAGGACTCGGACCGCGATTACTTCATGTCCGCCGAGGAGGCGAAGGTCTACGGCCTTCTCGACGAGGTGATCGTCTCTTCGAGCGAGATAAAATAAATTGAGACAAACAGCCAGGCTCTTTGTCTCATTTTTGAACCGCGAATTTGAGA
>CAZDLS010000176.1:0-1550 GCA_964506425.1 uncultured Planctomycetia bacterium
TTGTTCTTGTAATTCTCCACCGTGCGGGCGCTGATGAAGAGGGCCTCGGCGATCTCCCGGGCGGTCTTGCCCTCCGCCACCAGGCGCAGGACGTCCGTCTCGCGCTCGCTCAGGTTGGCGGCCTTGCCCATGTCGGCGGGCGCGCGGCTGACCTTCTCCAGGATGTAGGCAGAGGCCTCGCCGCTCAGGAAGACCTGGCCGGCCGTCACCTTGCGCAGGGCCGGCAAAAGGTCGTCGGCCGCGTTCTCCTTGTTGAGGTATCCGCGCACGCCGGCCTTGAGGGCGCGCATGACGTAGGCGTCGGCCTTGTGCACGCTGATGATGATGATCTTGGTCTTGCTGCAAATACGCTGGATCTGTTCGGTGATCTCCAGTCCCGACTTCTTGGGCATGGTGATGTCCAGAAGCAGGATGTCGGGCTTCAGCTTCGCGACCTGCTCCAGGACCTGCTCGCCGTCCTCGGCTTCGCCGATGACGTCGTACTCGTCATGCTTGCGCAGGATCGTCTTGATCCCTTCGCGGATGATGTCGTGGTCGTCGGCGACAAGAATCTTGTAGACCATGCTCTCTCTCCTAAAAGATCGGCATATCCACCTGGATCAGCGTACCCACTCCCGACCGGCTGCGGATGTTCATGCGCCCGCCGAAAAGTTCGATACGCTCGCGCAGGCCCTGAAGGCCCAGTTTGACCACATCGTCCCTGCGGCGGCTCGGCCGCTTTTCGTATTCAACGAAATCAAAGCCGGAGCCGTCGTCCAAGATGGACATGCGCACGCTGTCGCCGCGGTAGAGCAGATTGATGTCCACGGAGCTCGCCTTGGCGTGCTTGGCGACATTTGTAAGCGCCTCCTGCACAACGCGATAAAGCACCAGGCTGTACTCCGGCGACAGCTTCAGCTCCCTGTCGGGGCCGTTAAAAGTCATCTTGCATCCCGTCATCTCGCGGTACTGTCCGATCAGCGCGTCCAGGCTTTCGATCAACCCCAGATCATCCAATTCCGGCGGCCGCAAGAGCTCCGAGATATTGTGCGTCTTCTGCATCAGCGCGTCCACGATGCGCTTGCTCTTATTGATGCGATCCCGCTGCTCGGCCGCGCCTTCGGGCAGCTCCCCTTCTATCAACCCCAGATAGATCTTCATCGCGCTCAAGTCCTGGCCCATCTGGTCGTGGACCTGCAGCGACAGGTTGTTCTTCTGCTCCTCCTCGACGCGGATCACGGTCCGGCACAAGAGCTCGCGGTGCTCGGAATCGCGCTTGCTGCGACGGTACGTCAGGTACGCCATCTGCGCGCCGAGCGCCAGCGCGATCGCGAGCGACCCGAACAGAAGGCGCACCGAGCGGTCGCGGCTCGCCTGGGCGCGCATCAACTGCGCGTCGATCATCCGCAGGTTATGCTTGAGCAGGGTCTCGTCGAGATACGCCTCGATCTGGAAGAGCTTGCTCTCGAACTCCATCAGGGCCCGGCGGATGTCGTTGATGATGTCCGTCTTCTCGTCGCCCTCGGCGGCGGCCGAGGCGTCGGAGAGCTTCATGATGCGCTCGCCGATAG
>CAZDLS010000177.1:0-1528 GCA_964506425.1 uncultured Planctomycetia bacterium
TCATCAAAATGGTCCCCGGCCTGGTGAGGCCTTTCAGTGAGGCGGAATACCTGAAGGTGGTACGTCAGCAGTTCCGGAAAGAGACATTCGGTAGGTCTGATGAGGAACTGTTGGGGTGGCTGGAGGACCTTTATGCCCCCTATTACCGTTTACATAAGGCCACAGGAGACCCCGCCGATACAGCCATCATCCCCCATGCATGGGAAGGGTATGGGTATAGTTCCATGGTGACCCTGGCCCAGATCTTCTACGCCCACGAGACAGCCCGCCGGTTCATGAAGGAAAAGACCCTTTCAAAGATAATGGACCTGACGCAGGGCGGAGGGTTTCGGGCTGACCTCGCGCATCTGGCCTTGTGGGAACACATTTATGGCGTCTGGCTGGCGCCTCTTGGCATCACGCGCGAAGAGGCCCAAGAGATGATGCCCGGGGAGCCATGGGATGAGCTCATGGAGGCCGCGCATCCTGCTTTTGCCCTTGCCGAGGTTTTTGAGGATAACAGGGACCGCTTCCTTTTGGAGCACCCGTGGCACGAATACGCCAAGACCGCCAGGCTTCAGAAGGCAGGCCTCATCACGTACCATCAGCAGGTCTACAACTGGCTTAGGGAAGGAAAGGTCGATACCTTGAGGTGGTACCTTTTCATGAACGGGATGCCCATGGAGTTCTTGCGGCGCAGCGCGCATTATACCCAGAACCACGACTTGGCGCCGGCCCATGAATGGAAGAGGTTTGGCGGTTTCGGCTCGATGCCGCGCGCCATGGCCGCATCCGCGCTCGTCGGGGCCTTGCCCGGCTATTGGCTCGTGCCGCTCACACAGGTCTTCGCGATGGGCACGCCGCCGGGCGCGAAGATGGAGATGGAGTCTCCTGACGCGGCCGTCTATACGTTCCGCTACCCGAACGTCCTCGCCGACTCCTCTTGCGTGAATGAGCAGTTGGCGGCGCTGATGCGTCTCTACGGCCAGCCCCTCTTTAAAGACGCGGAGGTCTTCAGCGCCAAGGTCGAGGAGCCCGGCAGCATCACGCCGACAGGCCTGGTTTCGTTCGTGTGTCACCTGGACGGCGAGAATGCGCTCATCTGCGTTAACTACTCACCGGCTTCTTTGCGCGTTGTGGTGGATCTTGATAGGGCCTTTGAGCATTACCAGGGCGTTATCCGGCCTTTTGGCCCGGTCGTCCGCTCCCCACTTACGACAGAAGGGACACACATCACGGCCCATGGCAAGGTCCGGACGATCGAGATGGCGCCGTTCGGCTATGCCTTGACCCGTTTTGGCAGGCCGGCACCCGTCGAGATACCGGATTCCGACACGGGGACCCCGGCCCCCGTACAGGCCGAGGGCGCGGTTTCTGATGTGTCCGGCGGCCGGCACGTATCCGGCGAAGCCGGCTCCCAGCCGGCCGTGACAACAGAGCATACCGATACGGCGCAAGGCGCTGCGTCTTCGTCGCCGCTGAGGCGCTCCTCTAAGCAGGGCCGGCAGGCGCTCGGCTTCGGCAGCAGCATGGTGACCCGGGCTGTTTC
>CAZDLS010000178.1:0-1506 GCA_964506425.1 uncultured Planctomycetia bacterium
GTCTGGAGCTCATGAACGACTTTCTCTCGCGCCTGAAGAAGGACGAGGTATTCAACAAGGAGTACGGCCATATCGAGCTCGTCTCGTACCGGGAGCAAGAAGGCAACGGTGTCCTCTATCTGACCTTTAAGATCGTGTGCAGCACGGAAAAGAAGAAGAAGAAGACAGGATATGAATCTTACTCTTTTTAAAAAGTATCGGGAGCCGTTGGTCGTCGTCGGCGTGGTGCTCGTGAGCCTCTTTTTCGCCAAGAAGGCGTATGATCTTCAGATGGGTAAGGCCTGGTGGGTCAAGGAGGGTATCCGCAAGGAAGAGCAGAAGGCCATGACCCTGGACCGCATCATCGTCCTGAACGAGAGACTGGAAAAGATGAAGGAGGCCGGCTGGCCCTCGACGGACTTCGCCTCGGTCGTCGATGTCCTGACGGAGATCGGGCAAGGGGCGGGCATGCGCGTGCAGGATATCACGCCGATGGCGAAGACGGAAGAGACGCACCTGGTGACCATTTCCTTCTTTCTCAACGCCGCCTCGACGTACCGTGGGGTGGCGAAGTTCCTGGTGGCGGCCCGTCAGCTCTCCAAGGTCTTACGGGTGCAGGAGGTGACGTTGAGCCCCGAGAAACCAGGTGATCAGGCGGGCTACGATGTCATGCTGAAGGTAAGCCTCAAGGGTGAGGTGTACTATTTTAAATAATAAGAACGCCATGGGATTTTCGACCTTGTGTATCCTCGTTCTGTTGGCGTTGTCGGGGGAACCTGCTTGGGCGCAGGAGGTCTCTTCAGGCGCTCCCGGTCCGGCGGCCCCGAACGAGACCGACGCGGACCGTCAGGAGAGACCGGAGGCAGACTTCAATTTTCGCGATCCCTTCCAGTCGTTCTTTCCTTTCGATGTGGTGCAGCGCGAGGAGATGGAAGAGCCGGCGTGGATGAACGAGCAGGGAGAGCCGGTGCCTGAGGAGGAGGTCCTGCACGTGGAGCAGTTTAAGGTCACGGGCCTCGTTTGGGGCATCGAGGAGGCGCGCGCCATCATCGACGATCAGGTCCTGGGGGTCGGGGATACGATAAAGGGGGCCGAGATCGTGCGCATCGACCGCGAAGGCATTCTTTTTGATTTTCACGGACGCGCGTATCTGCTGAAGAGAAAACTTTGACGGAGCTTAAACAAAGATCGGAGGGCCGGACCATGAGACGGTATCATAAGGTGAGGCGCACGCTGGGGCGCGCCGCCGCGCTGCTTGTCCTGGCGGGCGGGTGGTGCGCGGTCGCTTCCACGCTCGCGCAGGATTTTGATTTTTACGCGATGGACCTGATCGCCCAAGAGTCGTACAAGAAGATCTCCATGGATTTCCGCGACGCCAGCCTCAAGGACATCCTGAAGATCTTCTCGGAGCAGGCGGGGCTGAACTTCATCGCCTCCCAGTCCATCCAGGACCGGTCGGTGACGCTTTACCTGGACGAGGTCCCCTTGAACGACGCCTTGAAGAAGATCATGTCGGCCAACAACCTG